>JBPCSW010000285.1:0-3279 GCA_051006675.1 Fluviibacter sp. | reverse complement strand
GATCACCCCTTGATTGTGCATTTGGGTGCTGATGATTTGATGCCTAATTATGCCCGGGATATACCAGAGGACGCATGGACATTGGCAGAGGCGTTTTGGCCCGGGCCTTTAACCTTGATTCTAAAAAAGGCCACAGGTGTGCCCGATTGTGTCACTGGTGGTCAGGACACCGTTGGCATTAGAGTGCCTGCGCATCCTGTCGCGTTGCAATTATTGCGTGCGTTTGCCGCTGAAAACCCATCGGGCGGTGGTGTTGCCGCACCTTCGGCTAATAAATTTGGACGAATCAGCCCCACTACCGCAGCTCATGTGGTTGCAGAGCTGGGTGATGCAGTCCCACTGGTTCTGGATGGGGGCGATTGCCTGGTTGGCATCGAGTCGACCATCGTTGATCTCTCGCGTGATGTGCCGGTTATTTTGCGCCCAGGCGCGATTACCGCGGCTCAGATTGAACTGGTATTGGGTAAGCCTGTCGTGGCAGCAACTGCAGTACAAAGCACACTGCACAATACGCCGCGAGTATCGGGTAGCCTGGCATCACACTATGCGCCTCGAACACCGCTGAGTGTGCTGTCTCTTGAAGCGATTGAAGCGCATTTAGCTGCGGGTCATTGTGCAGTTATCGTGCGCGACAGCAAAGCACTGTCTGAAACAATGCGAGATAGCGACGATGTGGTTGTGTTAGCTGATCATCCCGCGTCTTATGCCCACGATTTTTATCGTGTCCTGCGAGCATTGGATGAAAAAGGCTATCTCAACATCTATGTGCAAGCATTGCCCGAAACGGCTGATTGGCTTGCGGTGCGTGATCGTTTGGGTCGTGCCGCCTGTCGCTGAATTTTAATGGGGCATGAATGATTAGCTCAGCGCCTTGAGCGCTAATGCCTGATCGAGAATCGGTTGTGGTATTTGATCTGGTTGAGCGAGCAGGTGATGAATCAACTTCAGGTTTTCATCAAAGTCTGCATTTTCCGGCCATCCCGCGATGGGAGGGGTGCCGCCTTCTTCAGCTGGAAACAGAATCTCTGCATTGCCGTTTTTAAAGCCCATGAGTTCAGGGCGGCGACGTGGGTTAGCAAATGCTTCCCCTTCCGTTCCACGGAGTAGCATGGCATTCGCATGTTGAGCTGCAAGCAGGGAAGTCATGCGGACAAGATATTCCGGGTGGGTGACGTTAACTACCCGGATAGACTGTCCGGGGCAGGGGTCCAGTAGTTTACAGAGCGTGTGTGCGGTATTGCGCACGCCTAAGCGACTGCGCAAGTTAAGAAGTGCGTTCAGTCCCGGGTTCAGCTGTTCGGTATCCAGTAAAGCAATACCCGTTTCATTAAGCTGTGTTTGAGCCTGTGCTATCGATTCCGATAGGGGAATCCCCAAAGCCTTGAAGAGTGGGAAGGGATTTTCACGATTATCAAAGTCATGTCGTCCGTGAACTAATACGTTAAGACCTGCGTTGTTGAGGAGCTTGGCTAATAAAGGTAGAAGATTAGGCTGGCGGCGAACACCGTTATAGGTAGGCAATATGACGATCGGTGAATCATTCGCAACCTGAAGTGTATGCGTGGTGGACTGCATCGCCTTACAGAACCCTATTAATTCCTCGTCAGATTCACTCTTAACCCGTAAAGCAATAAGAATGGCACCGAGCTCAAGATCAGGCACGGCGCTCTGAAGCATCGCTGTAAAAAGCATTTCCGCATCTTCAGCTGAGAGGGAGCGGGCACCTTTGGCGCCACGGCCAATTTCTTTGATAAGGTTGGGTAGATTCATACACTTATACAGTAGTCACTCATAGGCTCAGATATCCAAAGAATGTGGATTCTGAGCCACTAGATGCGTGTTGGGGAAATGCTGAATTTCTCCAGGCCATCCATTTTCTGGAGCGCTTGGGCCAGATTCGCCATATCAGGCTTAACTCTTGGACGTGTTGTTGCTGTGTAGGACCAGAACTGGCGGTTTTTGCCTAAGCTAATCGAGATGGTGTCTGTGCCTACAGTGAATCCGTTAGCCTCGCCCAGTTGTTTCAGTGTTTCAGCATTGGGACGCCCATGGAGGTTGAAGCTCAATTCAAATAAGTAACGTTTACGGCGCGGTAGCCACCGTTCAAGTTGCAACACAATCGTCATGCTGAACGCGCATAGCACCGCCAAGGCAATCCCTGCTGCATAAAATCCCAGACCTATTAATATGCCGATTGCTGCAGCGGTCCAGATGGATGCCGCGGTTGATAAACCGGAAATCGAATGACCTTCACGAATGATGACGCCGGCACCCAGAAAGCCAATCCCTGTAACGATGCCCTGAATGACTCTTGATGGGCCATCTGCGGTAATGCTGTTGATGTTTTGTCCGCCAAACCAGAGTTCTGGATAGCCAAAAATAGCCACGATGCCTGTGGATGCCATGCAAACGAGCGAAAAGGTACGCATACCTGCGGCACGCCCATGGTAAGAGCGTTCATAGCCGACCAGCATGCCTAACAACATAGAGCCAACTAAGTGCATAAGCAGCACAAAGTTGACTTCAAGGGCTTTGGGAGACCAGAAGTTGAGTAGCAGCTCGTGCGTTAAGTGGGACATGATTGTCTATGGACCCTCAAAAGCATTTAAATTAAACAAAGTAGATGTGGGAAATTTGCTGCAGTGAAATATAATACGCAACTTATTGATTATACGGCTTGAACTTGCCCATATTCGCTCTGGGTGCAAGGCCTTGTCGTTCCTGGTTGTGATGTCTTAAGGGCACCCGGTTTAGCCGGCCTGTCATGGGAGAGTATTTTGGATTTAACGGCGTTAGATTTATCGCGAATTCAGTTCGCCTTTGTGGTGACATTCCACATTATTTTTCCTTCCTTCACCATTGGCTTGGCCGCTTGGTTGGCCGTTCTGGAATGGCGCAATCAGGCAACCGGCAACCCGGTTTACCGCAAACTTTTTGACTTCTGGGTCAAGATTTTTGCTGTCTCCTTTGGGATGGGTGTGGTATCTGGGATTGTTATGGCTTTCCAGTTTGGCACGAACTGGAGTGTTTTGAGTGAAAAGACAGGGCCGATTCAGGGCCCGCTGCTCGGATATGAGTCCTTTACCGCTTTTATTCTTGAAGCCACCTTCCTTGGCGTTGTGCTATTTGGCCGGAACAAAGTGTCGCCGCGTGCTTTTTTAACAGCTTGTGTGCTCGTGGCTCTGGGTACAACGCTGTCGTCTTTTTGGATTATGGCGAACAACAGCTGGATGCAGGTCCCAGTGGGCCATGCAGTAGACGCAACCGGTCGTATTATTC
>JBPCSW010000284.1:0-2541 GCA_051006675.1 Fluviibacter sp. | reverse complement strand
CCTTTGGAGGCCGCAAGAAAGCGCACTTGGGGCATTCCTTTGGAAGCCTCTCTTTAGGCTTAGCTTCTTTTTTCAGTTTAGGCTTGCCATTATCAAGCTCATCGTAGTGGATGTCAGTAACAAAACCGAGCCTAAGTGTAGTATCACTATGGTCAAGAATGATGCAGCAATCTTTGCCTTTTGCCGTCCGTAATCCTCGACCGATAATTTGCGTGTAGAGAATTTCTGATCGAGTTGGACGTGCCATAATAATACAGCGTACGTCCCAATCAACGCCAGTAGTGAGAACGCCGACATTGCAAACAACTTCAACATCTCCGTTGGCGAAATCACGAGCGATTGCATCTCTTTCTTCCAGACTTGTAAATGCGTCCAAATATGCCGTGCGAACATCGGCATCTTCAAACTGTTGCTGAATATTTTTAGCATGAGCGCGATTGACCGCAAAGCACAGCGTAGGCCTACGCTCTCCCTTTGCTAACCATGTCGATACGATATCTGCTACCAACTCGTTCTTGTCCATAACATTGGCAAGATCGCCTTCATGGTAATCGCCCGCCTTTGTACGAACAGAAGATAGATCGGGATGAGATGGGGCGAAGACCTTAAAATCCGACAGATGGCCACGATCGATCAACTCTTGTGTTGTGGTAGCGATTAACAGCCGATCCCATAACTTTCCCATGCCGCGTTGCCACGGCGTAGCTGTTAATCCAATAAACGGGATATCCTTCCACTCGGGCTTATTGAACCAATCATGGTAAAACTTAAACATCACATGCGCTTCATCGATGATCACCAGATCAGACTTTTGAAAGTCACGGCGCATTAACGTCTGCACACTGGCCACCTGTACAGGCTGCCGGTAGTCAGTCATTTCATGGATGCCTTGGATAACGCCGACCTCATAAATTCCGTTTTGTTGGAACCGCTCAACGGTTTGATTGATAAGGCTCAAAGCTGGCACACAGAAAATGACCCGCTTGCCTTTCTCCCGTGCCATCTTAACGATTGCAGCAGCGATCACAGTTTTACCTGCACCAGTGGGTGCCTGCACGACTGGACGCTTTGCACCTGTCGCAAGCGCATGCCGCAAGGATGCAATAGCATTCTCTTGATAGTCCCGTAGCTCAGCCATTTTAATCTCTCTTAAAATCTTTCAGCATCAGCCGGAGCAGGTAGATAACAGTTAACGGTACATCCGATTCAGAGCGTAACCAACGATATAGTGTGCTTTCAGTCGTTCCAATGACCTTAGCAAACTTCTTGTTGGTCATCCCCATTTCTTTCCATGCCTTAGTTTGCTGCATCTTCGACATCAGATCAACAAACTCTTCACGGGTTCCTACCATGATATTTTTTCCTTGTTGTACTTATCCATGCAGATCAATGCGATCACCGATCGTTTCCCGTCGAAGGCCTCAGCGGCATCGCACTCAGTTGTAGATGGCCGCCGCATCATTGCCTTATGGCTGGGGCTTGTATGCCACCCACCGATTATATCCGACGCCGTAGGTTGCCCGTCATCCGAGTATAGGTTTTCCCCAAACCATTGACCGGGGATGCCGGACGCATCGACGTCTGCCTCAAACCGCTGATGGCCTTTAGCCAATGGGCCGTACCGATAGGGCCACGCATTGACAGCGCGAACAGCAGCAAGTTGGCCAAGAGAGGGCTGGCTTGTGACCATTGTGAGGCCATTGCCAGACCTGTATCGGTTCAACTCTGCAACCACATCCGATCGGTTTTTTACTGGGACCGTTGGAGCTGTTGTGCATCCCGCCAAGAGCAGGGTCAGCACCATCATGGCCACGAGGAGCATCATAGAAAAAGAGAAGGCGTCAGCGACGCCCTCCCAAAATCCTCTTATCTTTTTCATTTGCCCCTCACGCTGCCATCGCAAGGGACGGCTTGATCTTCATGGTCAGATTATTGCGCGAACCGGTTTTCTTGCACTCTTCAATTTGTTCTTCGGTGATAAACCCTTTTTCGATCGCAATATCGATCGAGAAAGTGCGAACCTCAGTAAACGAGTAAGCAGCGAAAAATTCGTCGCCGTAAAGGTTTGATTTTGTATCAGTCGGGCCGCATGCAGCCATGCATTCTGCGATGAGTTCTGCCTTAGCAGCTTCGTACTTGTTCTTGAGAGCTTTGAAGTCAGCTTCGAGTTTAGCGAAAGCGTCGATTTTGTTAACTGCGGTCATGATCATCATCCTCGTTTAAGTAACTTCGATGATGTGATCATAGCGATTTGGCAGTCCCCGTCAAGTTTCCTCTTTACCGGCCACCGCTTTTTTTATGAGTTCCTTATTATTGTTGACCCATTTTAGGGTCCTAAGCGCAGCTTCAAGCGCAGGCATTGGACTTTCTGCTATTTCCAACTCAATCGGCTCCCGTTTCCGGGCCTTAACCAACCCTTGCAGCGTTTCAATGAACCCCTTTCGATTGGCAATGATCAGCTCAACAGCATCAATTTGCGCCTGTATCGACGGCTTTTTCATTCATTTCCTCCAACGTAATCAAACAGGGATGCTCACCGAT
>JBPCSW010000283.1:0-2943 GCA_051006675.1 Fluviibacter sp. | reverse complement strand
TCGCCAATTTATTTGGTGCTGCTGGCGCTTTAATTGGTATCCCAGTTGCTGCCGCGATTGTGGCGGTATCCGATACTTATGGGCGACGCCATGAACTAATCCCGGCACTAAATGGTGAGAGTTAGAAACCTAATCGATTTAGTTGCTTAGGATCGCGTTGCCAATCTTTGGCTACTTTGACGCGTAAATCCAGAAATATTGGAACTCCTAAAATCTTGCTAATTGCTTCCCTAGCTGTGGTGCCAACTTCTTTTAGTCGGCTACCATTTCGACCAATCACAATATGTTTTTGGCTTTCGCGTTCTACGTAGA
This sequence comes from Fluviibacter sp., assembly GCA_051006675.1. GTDB lineage: Bacteria > Pseudomonadota > Gammaproteobacteria > Burkholderiales > Rhodocyclaceae > Fluviibacter. The sequence continues at coordinate 2,631 of JBPCSW010000283.1, read as the reverse complement.
TGAAAGCAAAAATATCCATCAGTGGTTTGTCTTCTGCGCGATCAGCGCGCATATTCATTTCATCTACCACCACAGCGATCGAATGTGGAAGTTCATCGTGAACGCCTTCCAAGGCAGCCTCACGGATTAATTCGGCAATTAAAATTTGTTCGGGTTCATCAGTTAAATTACCATCCGGATAAAGTATTGCACCTTGCGGTAATTGCTCTAATAATAAATTACTTAAAAGATCAATTTGAATATCATCAACTGCCGAAACTGGAACAACATGTTCCCACTCAAAGCCAAGTTCAGTACCAAGTTTGCTTACAGCCAGTAATTGTTCACCAACAGCCTGACGATCAGCAGTATCAATCTTGGTAACCACTGCAATTTTCTTAGCTTTATGGATCTGCCCAATTTGCTCGGCTATGTAGCGATCGCCAGGCCCAATTGCCTCATTTGCCGGAAAACACATCACTATTAAATCAACTTCAGAAAGCGTGTCTGAAACTAAAGCATTTAACCGCTCACCTAATAAAGTACGCGGGCGATGTATCCCAGGTGTATCAACCAGAATCAATTGCCCGTCAGGTCTATTCACAATTCCGCGAATAGTGTGTCTGGTGGTTTGAGGTCGATCTGAAGTTATCGCAACTTTTTGACCAACTAGTGCATTAGTTAAAGTCGATTTACCTACATTAGGTCGACCGACAATACACGCAAAACCACTACGCATTGGTGGCTACTTCCTCAGTTTTAGACCTATTTTGATTTCTTGATTCAGCTATGCCTAAGTAGAGCAATGCAAGCAGAATAATTCCAGCACCAAGCCAGCCACGCAAACCCATCGGCTCGCTTAATAAAAAGACTCCCCAAATTGTTGCTAATACCGGTTCGGCTAATGTCATCGTTGAAACAGTACCTGGCGATAAAAGGGTTATGCCATTGCCAAAGAAAATGTAAGCAAGTCCAGTTGTAGCCAATCCTAAGTAAACAACCAAGAAGACGTCGGTGGGTTTAGTAATCCAACTACTTGTTGTGGCAACAATTGGAATTGAAAGTAGAGAGCCAATGCCAAAGGAAACTGCCAACACTTCCGCGCCCGAAACCCCAATTCGTTTCACAATTTGCACACCGTAAACCGTCATCACTGCGTACATATTTCCAGCCATGAATACTGCAAGTAGTCCAATTGGATCTACCGAACCGCTAAAGCCAGTTAGTAACCCTAAACCGATGATTGCTAAAACTGTTGACTTGGCCCAGGCACGCGAAGGTTTCCCAGTACCGATTGCCCAGCCAAGTAACCCGGAAAGAAATGGGGCTAACGCAAGTGACCCAAGTGTGCCCAATGCAACGCCAATTCGTGATGCTCCGAAGAAAAATGCAATTTGATATAACAGCGTTGAACTGCCAATAATCCAGATAACTGGAAGTCTCGCCAATTGCTTTATTCCGGCAGAGCCATATCTAAAGCGTGCATAAATTAGCAAAGTTAGTCCGCCGAGAAAAACTCGCCAAGATCCAACTGAAATAGGTGTGCCTGGGAAATCTAATAGGGACCGGGTAGCTGCACTGGTGCTAAATAAAAAACCGGCAAAAACTACCGAAAGCATAGCCAGTTTTAATTGTTTAGAGCTACTCAATTTGATTCAATTCGTTGACCTTGTAAATCAACTAAGTAAATAGTAGTTGTGGGTCCAGCAAAATTTGTGATGATCGAATGGTCATGATCTGTTAATTCATTCTCACTACAGATCACAATTGCTTCAATACCCGTTGACCCTGAGGCAATAGCCTGTGCCACCGTGATTTCGACGGCTGATAAAGAAAGAAAACTTTTGTCTACCTCCGCGCTTGAATAAGTACGGCCGGTACTGTCGCGCAAAGCTGCACTACTTTTAGCATTTACTCGACTACGCGCACCTTTGGCTAGCGTGACTAATTTCTCATCTTCAGCAGTCCAGTTATTCATCAAGGTCGACCGATTCGGTTTCGCTAAATGTATCTAGTGTTACCAGCACAGTACTTATCCGGTTGCGGCGGCCTACGGCCGATTCTGCAGTAAGGATGTAATCGCCAATATCTACTTGAGCTCCTGAAATTGGCACGATTCCAAGTCGTTTTGCCATCAGCCCAGTAACTGTATCAACGCCATCAGCATCAATTTCTATTTCAAGAAGTTCAGCTAAATCATCGATGTGTAAGCGTGAACTGATTCGATATTCACCGTTACCAAGATCCTCTATATCTGGCGCAGCCACATCAAACTCATCCGAAATTTCGCCGACTATTTCCTCCAACACATCTTCAATAGTTACTAATCCGGCCGTCCCACCGTATTCATCAACGAGTACAGCCAAGTGTGTTCGAGCAGCTTGCATATCCCTTAGTAATTCATCGGCAAGTCGGGAGTCTGGCACTAAATAAGCTGGTCGCATTAAATCCAAGACTCGCTCTGTTGTTTGAGACTCGCTATGTTCAAAAATACGTCGGGCTATATCTTTTAGGTAAATAACTCCAACGATGTCGTCAATACTTTCGCCCACTACTGGGATTCTTGAGTACCCCGAACGAAGTCCAAGTGACATTGCTTGGCGAAGGGTTTTAGTGCTTTCAACCCAAACCATTTCGGTGCGCGGAACCATA
>JBPCSW010000282.1:0-5854 GCA_051006675.1 Fluviibacter sp. | reverse complement strand
AGTGAGTATTGAACCCATGATGGCAAATTGAAGCAGATGCTCCGCTGTGCAGTCGACATTAGCACCCAGATCGAGCAGACGTGTCTGGCCAGTCATTGTTGGTACTACGGTACTAATGGCCGGACGATCAATACCCGGCAGCATTTTTAATACAAAGCGGGCTATCGCCATCAATGCGCCGGTGTTGCCAGCAGAAACACAAGCATCAACCTCTCCGGATTTCACCAGATTGATGGCCACACGCATTGAGGAATCTTTTTTGTTACGTAACGCCAGTGCAGGCGCTTCATCCATCGCGACAACTTCGCTGGCATGGACGATGGTCAACCGGTCGCGCACAGCCTTATCAGGTGACGCACGACGCAGACGGCTTTCCAACCGGTCGGCATTACCAACCAGTTTTAATTCGGCGTTGGGAAACTCCGCGGCAAAAGCCAGCGCAGCAGCGACCGTGACCTTCGGGCCATGGTCGCCGCCCATACAGTCAATCGCGATTTTGACGGTCATATCCGTACAAAGCTCACGTTTAACATCGGTCAGGTGAATGTCCTGACCTAACCTCTATTAGGCCTCAGTCGTCTTGATGACTTTTTTGCCGCGGTAAACACCCGACGGCGAAATGTGGTGACGGCGATGCACTTCACCCGTCGTTGGCTCGATAGCCAGCGCTGGGTTCGTCAGTGCGTCATGTGCACGATGCATACCACGCTTCGATGGGGATTTTTTGTTTTGTTGAACAGCCATGTTGTTACTCCTGGTTAAATCGTTACAGCCTGCTTTACTACTTATCAAGTCCCGGAACAACGCTCCGGAAAGAATGCCTAGTTCAAGCCCTTCGGTGTTTTGAGCCGGGCCAGCGCTGCAAACGGATGAGCTTCTGCCACGTCAGGCGCTGCTTCCGGCAGCGCACAAACCTCGTGCAGCGGGACAATCGGCAGTGACAGAATGAGTTCATCCTCCACCAACTCGAGCGTCCGCACCTTGGGAGGCACAGGCATCGGCAGATACTCCCAATCCGGGTTGTCTAAATCATCTTCAGACGCGTCCAGACGAGCAAGCTCTGCCTCATCCGCTACCCACTCCACGGTGTGCGTATGGTTTATAACCACCGTCACCGGCTGCAGGCAGCGCTGACAGGACTGTTCCAGTGTCGCATCCAGCCCGATTGTCGTAGTCGGTCGCTGATCGGCACTCATCGAGGCCTTGAGCGTTACACGAACCACACTATTCGAACCAGTCAGCAGGTCTACCAGACGCGGAAACTGTGACACCGGCACATCAAATCACGCAGTAAAGCCATCGCGCGCCATGACGTTAGGGTCAAAACTTTCCGGCAAATCGGCAGACAACATCCAGACCTGTCCCGTTGAAAAACGGCGAATGATACCATCGGCAGCTCGAATTGTTGAGTGTTTTCTTGCAATATTCATCGCCAAGCCATTGAAAGCGCACCGAACATGAACACCGCTACCCCTGCTAAAACCGCAAAAAGCACCTCCCGTGGACTAATTCTAGGATCTAGCTCTAACTATCGCCGTGCCCTACTGGAACGTCTGGGGCTTCAGTTCAGTATCATTAGTCCGGATATCGACGAAACTCCGCTCGCCAATGAGTTGCCTGCCGCAACAGCGCGCAGGCTGGCACGGGAGAAAGCCCAAGCCGTTGCCAAGCAGCTACCTGCCGATCAGAAAGACACCTTGATTATTGGCAGCGATCAGGTCGCCGTTGTCGGAAACCAGGTTTACGGCAAACCCGGAAACCACCAGAAGGCGGTTGCCCAGTTGCAAAGCCTGAGCGGCAAGACGGTGGTTTTCGAAACCGCGCTCTGCCTCTATGACGCATTGAATGAACAGGCGCATGAAGAACTGGTCAGCACCGAAGTCGAATTCAGAGAGCTCTCGCTAGCAGAAATAGAGTCCTATTTAAAACGGGAACCCGCCTATGACTGTGCCGGATCGGCCAAATCCGAAGCTCTGGGCATCGCATTGCTGGATCGCCTCAGTGGCAATGACCCAACTGCCCTGGTTGGTTTGCCGCTGATTGCGCTCTGTCGGTTACTCCGGCACGCTGGCCTGAACCCATTATCTGTCTAAGCAATAATACGATGAGCACCCTACACCTGATCCCCGTACCGCTGAGTGTATTGGCCGATGCTAATCCGGCGCTATCACTAACACCCGAATTATTGAATTTAACGCGGGAGTTGCGTCATTTTGTTGTTGAAAACGCTAAAAGTGCCCGTGCTTTCCTAAAAACAATAGGAATGCCAGTACCAATTGCAGCGTTAAGTATTCATGAGCTGCCTGGTCGTGGAAAAATGGGCAAATCTGAAGCCAAATCCAGCGACTGGGATGCACTTTTAGGCCCAATTACGGATGGCCATGCCATTGGATTGCTTTCCGAAGCCGGCTGCCCTGCCGTTGCAGACCCTGGCTCTGATCTTGTGCACCGTGCGCACCAGCGTAATATCGCGGTTATGCCCCACATCGGGCCGTCTTCTCTGCTGCTCGCACTGATGGGCTCAGGGCTTGGCGGTCAACGATTTGCCTTCCACGGCTATCTGCCACAGGATGAAATCGGTCGAAAACAGGCGCTATCAAGACTGGAAGATGAATCACGTCGGCAGGGCATTACCCAGATCGTGATTGAAACGCCTTATAGAAACCGCGCTTTCTTCGAAAGCTTGATCAACGGCTTGAGAGCGGAGACGCAGGTCTGTGTTGCTGCCGACCTCACCATGCCGAGCCAATTGATTGCAACGAAATCCGTACAGGCTTGGAAGAAATCAGGCGCGCCTAATCTGGACAAGCGGCCAGCGGTATTTTTATTCAAGCATTAACAGATAGTTATCCGTTATTCTTAATCCAGTTAGACAAGTCCGGAATCGAGTCAACCAACGCAACAGGCGTGCAATCCCGCAACGCGGAAACAGGGTGTGCGCCATGTGTAATTCCTAATCCATGCGCCCGCGCATTCTGTGCCATAAGCAAGTCGTGGGTGGTGTCACCAATCATTAGTGTGCGCTCCGGATCAACCGCAAACTGATTAATGATTTCTTCCAGCATTTGCGGATGCGGCTTACTCCGTGTTTCATCTGCCGTACGGGTGGTGTCAAAATAGCGCCCCAGGCCGCTATGCCCTAATGCCCGATCCAGCCCCAGACGACTCTTGCCGGTCGCCACCGCAACCCAGCGGTTTTCTTCCTGTAACGTCTGCAATAATGCTTCAACACCGGTGAACAGGGTTAGTTCGTGATCCCCTGACAGATAATGCTTACGGTAAGCATTCACCAGATCGTCATAACGGGATTCAGGCAACTCCGGAACCGCATGCATGAGCGCTTCGCGCAGCCCCATACCGATTACATAACGAGCCTTTTCATCACTGGGCGGTGTTGCGCCAATATCCAGACTCGCCGCCTGAATGGCCTTGACAATGGCACCTGTCGAATCCAGCAGGGTGCCATCCCAATCAAATACAACAAGATCATAGTTGCGTTTGCTCATGTAACTTCTCAAGAAGCGTGCTGCTCAATCACTGCCAGAAAACGCTCAAGCTCCGGCGGCAACGGCGCCTCTACATTTAACGGCTCACCGCTAACAGGATGCTTGCAACGCATGCTTGCCGCATGTAGGAACATACGCTCAAGCGCCTTATTAGCAACTAGAGACTTATTCAGCGCAAAGTCCCCGTATTTGTCATCGCCTACAATGGGATAACCCAGCGCCGCCAGATGCACTCGAATCTGGTGCGTACGGCCTGTTTTAAGCTTTGCTTCTACAAGGGCATAGCCCGGATATTGTTTTTTCAGTCGAAAATGCGTCTCCGCAGGGCGTGTTTCCGGATTTTGCAAGTCTCTACCCTTGGCAATGCGCACCCGGCGCTCCCCCTCTGGAGTTAGGTATTTATATAGCGGTAGCGTCACCTGGACTGATTTCTCGGTCCATACGCCCGGCACCAGGGCCAGATAACGCTTATCACCCTTTTGTTCGCGAAACATGTCGTGCAGGCCAATCAATGCGGCCCGTTTCTTTGCCACCAGGAGCACGCCCGAGGTTTCCCGGTCCAGGCGGTGTGCTAGTTCCAGGAAGCGAGCCTCGGGCCTTTGGGCGCGAAGGGCTTCGATCAACCCCCAGGCCAGCCCGCTGCCACCATGCACAGCAATGCCACAAGGCTTATTCAATGCAATCAAGGCCTCGTCTTCATACAGAATAGGCAAATCAACCATTGGCGCTACAGGTGGTTTCTCTTCCGAGAATGCCTGACATCTTACTGGCGGCAATCGGAGTATATCTCCCTCATTAAGACGCTGATCAGGCTGACAACGCCCCTTATTGATCCGAACTTCACCGCTGCGAACGATTTTATAAATCCGACTTTTGGGAACCCCCTTTAAATGCCGCAACAGGTAGTTGTCTAGACGCTGCCCCGCTTCTTCGGCGTCAATCACCCGTTGCTGCACCGACAACCCTGCCCCATCTTCGGGCGGCAAGCTGTTATTCGGTGTGCAACCGACTGGTTTCATGAGTTTTTTTGGTTTTAATCCCGACGCCTGCGAAGTTTTTTGTCGCAAAGGGCGCGTTGGCGTTCTATTACTGCGTGTCATGCCTTATACTCTACACGTTTGTGCTGCCAGCAGGTCGCATCTCCGGTGTAAATCCGGATCGATCTGCCCGGATTCCGACCCGAGATCGTCGATCCACGCGTTCGTGATTCGTGACCATCCGGCGCAGCCAGACCGGGCTATGACGACCCGCCCAGACGAACACAAGCGGCCGTCACCGACTGACACACGCCCGGCGTATGCAGTCCCGAATGCAGCAACGGCAGGTTATGCGTCCCAAGATGTATGACCTGTCGGTCGTAATTGATTGGCCTTGTCCGAACGTCCGGCTTGGGATCCACACAGGATATCCCCTGCCTCGCCTTGAGAGCACGCCGCCCGGAAAGCCTCGATTACAGCGCAGTGACCCTGCCTACGGGAATGCCCGTGCCGGTGCTTTTGGAGCACCACGTATGAAACGCATGCTATTTAATGCGACGCAAGCTGAAGAACTGCGCGTCGCGATTGTCGAGGGCCAGAAGCTCATCGACCTCGACATCGAATCCGCTGCTAAAGAACAGCGCAAGAGCAACATCTACAAAGGCGTTATCACCCGTATCGAACCATCGCTGGAAGCGGTGTTCGTTAATTACGGCGCTGAGCGTCATGGCTTTCTGCCTTTCAAAGAAATCGCCCGCGAGTACTACGCACCCAACGGCGAAGGCAGCCGTGCCAAGATGCAGGAAACCCTTAAAGAAGGTCAGGAACTGATCGTTCAGGTCGACAAGGACGAGCGTGGTAACAAGGGCGCCGCCCTCACCACCTATGTATCGCTTGCGGGTCGCTACCTGGTATTGATGCCAAACAATCCACGCGGCGGTGGTGTTTCGCGCCGTGTTGAAGGCGATGACCGTTCTGAACTGCGTGATGCCATGGCACAACTGACGGTACCTGAAGGCATGAGCCTGATTGCCCGTACCGCTGCCATTGGCCGCACTGCTGAAGAACTGCAATGGGATATGAACTACCTGATGCAGCTTTGGACAGCGATTGATTCTGTTGCCAAAGACAATACCGCTCCACTCCTGATTTTCCAGGAAGGTAGTCTGGTTATTCGCGCCATCCGCGACTACTTCCAGCCGGATATCGGTGAAATTCTCATCGATACCGATGACATCTACGAACAGGCACTGGCTTTCATGAGCCAGGTGATGCCAAACAACGTGAATCGCGTCAAACGTTACCGCGATGATGTGCCCCTCTTCTCCCGCTTCCAGATCGAACACCAGATCGAATCCGCCTATGCACGTC
>JBPCSW010000281.1:0-2757 GCA_051006675.1 Fluviibacter sp. | reverse complement strand
CCTCCTGGGTGACTCGCAGGAGTTACGTAGCGCCTTTACCAATCTGGTCCACAATGCGCTCAAATACTGTGGGAATAAGGATAAGGTGCTGGTGCGCTGGCATGATGAGGGGGAAGGGGTCCGTCTTGACGTTTCCGACACTGGCCCGGGGATAGCGCCGCAGTATCTTCCGCGTCTGACCGAACGCTTTTACCAGGTGGATCCAGGGAGAAGCTCGGGAGGCACGGGTCTGGGGCTGGCTATCGTCAAACACGTCATGGCAAGACACGGCGCGGAATTCAAAATCAGCAGCGCCCTAGGGAAGGGCAGCACCTTCTCCTGTTGTTTTCCTGGTCACAGAACCTATCGGCAGCAGCCCCCGATAGACGATGCCGTATAAATAAATCGTGATAGGGCTCGCTGTATAGCTGCAAATCCTTTCCAATTCAGGGCTTGAAACAGAAACTGTAAAAATGTAGTTGCAAGGCCACACAGCAACAGCTACCATTGATCCTGTTGCGAATTTCTCAACATCTGTTGTTTTAGGGCTAATGGGAGCTAACCATGTTTAAAAAAAATCTTCTGGCTTTAAGCCTGGCAGGATTGGCGGGCATCTCCGTCGCGAATGCCGATTCTCACTCTGCCGTTGATACCAGCGAAGCTGTAGCTGAGTCTACTGCTGCAGCACCTGCAGAGTATGCTGCACCAGTCGGCACCGGCGAATTTACCGACGACCGTTGGTATGTAGCGCCATTCGGATCCTTCGTTCAGCCGGCCGGCGATCGCAACGCGACCGGTGGCTGGGGCGGCGGTCTGGCAATCGGCAAGATCATCAACGAATACTTCAACGTGGAAGTAAGAGGTTTCTGGCAGAACTGGCGCAATGACGGCGTTGCCAACATCAGTCGTCCTCACGCCGAGAGCTTGGCCAATCAGGGCTTCTCTGGCGGTGGTACCGACATGACCGGTGGCACCATCGATCTGCAGTACTACTTCATGCGTGACACTTTTTCCCCTTATGCCGTGTTCGGTATCGGTGGAGCCAACAACAGCTGGCGCGGTGCCAGCACTGGCGTAGCCGATGCGACAGGCGGTAGACGCAGCTTTGGAACACAGACCGCCTCCTTCATTTTTGAAGCTGGCGTCGGCGCAACCTATGAACTGGCTGACAACTTCCTGCTTCGTGGTGACGTACGCTACCGTGGTGACACCGCTGCGGGCGACTACTACGAAAGAGCTAACCTGATGAATCTTACTGATGGCCGTTACGGTAACATCAGCAATACGTCAGTATTTAATGACCTCGTAGTAAATCTGGGCTTCGTAGTACCTTTCGGGGACAAGCCGGGCGCTGCAGCAGCTCCTCTGGCGGCTGACGATTGTGCAACTCGCGACAGTGATGCTGACGGCGTCAATGATTGTGACGACAAGTGCCCAGGCACTGCATCAGGCACCAAGGTCGATGACCAGGGTTGTCCGATCGTGATGGAACTGCGTGGCGTCAACTTCAAGTACGACTCTGCCGAACTGACTCCGGGCGCCATGACCATCCTAGATGGTGTGACCGAGCAGTTGGTTGCCTTCCCGGCCAAGAAAGATATCGAAGTGGCCGGTTATGCCAGCTACGAAGGCAAGAAAGGCAAGGAACAGCACAACCTGAACCTGTCTCAGCGTCGTTCCGAGTCTGTTGCTGCATACCTCCGCAGCAAGGGCGTAACCAACAACATGTACGCTAAGGGCTACGGTACTGAGTACCCAATTGCTGACAACGGCACCGAAGAAGGCCGTATCCGCAACCGTCGTGTTGAACTGCGCTGGATGGGCGACTGATTACCGTCCCCATCAAGGTAACCCCGGTTACCTAGCGACCCAGCAAACCCGCCTCATGGCGGGTTTGTTTTTTTGCAGGGCGCACAACCCAAGCAAGGCTTCATTGGCAGGGCGGAATCGACTCATTCGGTTTACAATCACGTTCGCGCGCTTGGCGCACTTCATTCGGAATATTCAAATATGACAAGAAGAATCATCTCCCTAACTGTATTCATCAGCGGCAGTCTGATTGCAACATCGAGTTTGGCTGATTTTCAGCGCGGCTATGTTTCCATGATGGGTTCGTCCACACTGGTTCCCTTTGTCAAGGCAGCCGCGGATAGAACTAAGGGTAAAGCTCCCCTCATTCAGGCCTCCGGTACAGGAGGTGGCATCAAATTGTTTTGTGAAGGTCATGGTGCAGAAGCGCCCGATATTGCCATTGCCTCTCGCGCCATGAAAGAGAAAGAAAAGCTGGATTGTCAGAGAAATGGGGTTAGTCAAATTCTAGAACTTAAGATCGGATACGATGCTGTCATTCTGGCCCAAGCAAAGAACGGTGAAGCCTGGACCTTGACGGACAAGGAAGCACGCTTGGCGTTTGCTAAGTGGCTTGCCTCTCGGGATGGCCAGATGGAGTTGAACGCCAATAAAAACTGGAATGACATCAAGGGCTCTCTCCCCAATACTCGCATCGAGTTACTGGGCCCACCCAATACGTCTGCAACCCACGATGCCTTTATCGATCTTATTTCCGACCTGGAATGCAAGGGCCCGCCCTGGGTACCCGCTGGTGCCCGTCAAGCCACCGCCGACATGCTGCGCAAGTGCCGCAGCATCCGCGAGGATGGCGTCTACAAGGAAGGTCGAGAAAACGACGAAACCCACGTGGCGCGAGTTGCCGACACCGCGACGACCAAACTGGGCGTATTCGGTTACAAGATGATGGTAGACAACGCGAGCAAACTC
>JBPCSW010000280.1:0-4102 GCA_051006675.1 Fluviibacter sp. | reverse complement strand
TCGATAGAGATGTCTGGTTCAGCGAGCGCCCCAAGACCTTGGGGAGCCCCGTAGAGCGACTTGTCGATAGCCATGCTCAATCCTTTTTAGTAGTACCCGCCACGCCTGTGGGACTTGAAGTACTTGGTCGGCTCTGGCTCGTCCGATGGAAGCCGGATGAATCCACCCTGTCGGAAGCGCATAAGAGCGAGAGTCGTGGAGTCCACGAGGTCGTCGTGCGTGCCCGCTGGGAAGTCGTTGCATTCTTCAACCACTTCATATGCCCACCTCCTATCAGGTGTCCACACAATACCTGACGAAAACAAATCCGTCACGGAGTTCACGCGAGATAGTTTGTCCTGCCCCTTGCCGGGAGTAAACTCGCTGACAGGGATACCCATCCGCCGCAGCTCCTGATACAGGGCAGCGCCGTTGGATTTCTTCTCCACGATGAAGCTGTCCGGGGCCCACTCCTTATATACCTCCAGCACCATCGCCTTGAGGTCGGGAAACTCCAACCGCTGCTTGATGGCGTTCAGTAGGATAATGTTCCGATTCTGCGTCGTCTCATTCATGAACACGCCCCAAATGGTCAGGGCGTTGTAGTCGGACCGATTATTCGTTTCCTGAGCGGCGTCGAGCGACATAATGATGAACTCGCACGAGGGCGGGTCGTCCTTCTCCCAGACCTGCCACCACTCTCTCTTTATAAGAGCGCCTTCCTCCGAGACAGGGTCCTGCATGTACTGGGCCTGCCAGTACCGGACGTCCATGCTGGCCTTTTTGGCGAGCAGTTCATAGATGTCCCAGAAGTCGGGCCATAGCGGCTTTTCGTTCAGAATTGCAGGAAATTCAACGACTTCCCACGGGTCGGCGTCCTCATTCTTGGTCATGTGATCGACGATCTTGCCCGTCAGGTCGAGTTTCGACCAACGAGTCATCACGACGATGATGGCACCACCCGGCATCAGTCGCTGGACGGGACCAGACTGGAACCACTCCCACGCGGGCTCGAAAACTTCAGGTCGAAGCTGTTTAGCTTCCTGCTCAGAGTGGGGGTCATCAATAATAAATAGGTCAGCGCCGCGACCTGCAAGAGCACCACCAACACCGATAGCAAAATACTCACCTTGAAAATTAGTCCCCCATCGAGACGCCGATTTACTGTCGGCTTGGAGCTCGACTTGCGGAAAAATGTCATGATAAGGCTCCGATCCGACGAGATTTCGCACTCTACGACCGAAATTCACTGCCAAATCGGCGGTGTGAGACGCCATGATGATCTTTTTCTGGGGGTATTTGCCCAGAAACCACGCTGGAGCGAGGTAGGAAATCATCTCGGACTTGCCGTGGCGGGGGGCAATGTTGACGATGACGCGCTTTTTCTTGCCCTCGGCGATTTCTTCAAAGATCCGAGCCAATTTTCGGTGGTGTGGGCCTACTTTGTAGCCCGGATACACGTGATTGATGAAGTCAAGGAACGAATCCTTGCCCAATTGCTGGGTCATCTGCGTCTGATACTGCTTCAGAAGCTCCACAACCTTACGTTTCTGCTTGTCCGGCAGGGTAGGCAGAGCTGTTTTCAGTCTCTGAAGGTCCTGTTGAGTAATATTACTCATCATGTTGAGCAATTTCCTGATCGGCGGACTTAACTTCGATGAACTTGGTCTCGATAGTGTTCAAGACCTCAAACAGTTCCTTCTCAATCTCCACCATTGGCTTCACCTTCACAGTCATTTCCGACCGTTTCTTGAAGGCGTCCACCCCATCCACCTCGCCTAGTTTGGCAAGGGCGGAGATCCGATCTTTTGAAGACGTCGCGTGTTCTACTTCTTGCACAAGCTTGTTGATGACGTAAAGCTTCAGGTCCGACAACTCCTCGACGATCATGCAGTTGCTCTGTGCAACCAGACCTGCAAGGTAGGCCATCGTCTCGTTCGGATACACCGCGTAATCAGGACGCATCTTGGGGTTCTGCATCATCTGCTTGGCGAGTTGTTCGGCTTCGTTTCGGTTTTCTTCAGAGGGCTCAAGGGATGTACCAGCAAGGTCAGCCAACAGTTTGATAGTCCTGACCCGCATCTCCAACTCTTCTGCTGGAGATAGCTCAGGTAATGCGTCAACAGCTTTTGCTGGTAAAGGGATGTCACTCTCTATGTCCGGAATGAGTATGTCCATATTTACACTATATACCAGAAATGAGAGGAGGTTGGGACTCCTACCGGGGGTGTTTCTATAAACAGGGGGGTGGGTATGTAAGGTTACGTAAAGAATTGAAAAAGGGTGTGTCGTTTGTGTAAATCCTAGTGTTCTAGGTCTGCGGTGGAGTCCCAATCTATTGTCGGGGGGATGCCCCGGGGTAGGGTCAGGCCAAGCCTAGGCCCAACGACTAGCGATACCCAGAGCCATGGCGCGACGTAGCGCCGGGACGGCGCAAGCGACTTCCGAAGTGCGAGGCCAGCTATCTTCCACTCAGCCCACGAAGTCGCCCAGCCCAAGCCCAATACCACAATGCTTAACGTTAGCGTATACGGCAGCAACACAGCGGACATGTACCAGTCCGATACCACAACGCCTAACGTTAGCATTACGGACAACGATACAGTTCGCGGCCTGCCTAACGTACACCACAACGCCTAACGTTAGCGTGAGCGAAGGCGCAACACCTATTGGATATCGCGTTGCCATATCCAAACTACTGAGGCAAGCGAGGCAACGTGAGGCATTACAGGTGTTACAGGTGTTACACCTATTACAGGGACGGAGCGCAGCGAGACAGCAACGCCTAACAAGTGGCTGAGCGATATTGAGTGGCGACAGTGGCTGATGCTGGGTTCGCTCGCGCTAGCGAGCGTAAACAATCGCGCTTGCGCGTTAACTCTTCAGCGTACGCGGAGCGTACACATTTATTCTTTGCTTAGGCGAGGCCAGGCCTATGGCCTGTCCGAGCATCTAAATACAAGTGCGCTTGCGCACCGACGAGGCGAAGCCTCGCCAAATTTCGCGCTATGGCGCGAAATTTTTTTTTGGGGGCGGCGTCCTAACAGGTTGTTAGGATGGGAAAATATTTGATTAAGCCACTTGTGTTTGGCTGTGGAAGGCGTAGAATTGTAAACAGGTCGGGAGATGTCCTCCCGGCTCTAACTGAGGGTTTTAATATGGCAAAGTCAAAGCGCAAGGCGGTCATGGGCGCGGAGCATCTCGCGGAAGTTGCGGCGGCGTTGGAGGCTCTTCCGGTTGCTGCGGTCGTCGATATAACGCCGGTGACGGAAGCGCAAGCGGCGGTGCTGGTTGCTGAAGCGGTTGCGGCGGCGGCGGTGCTTGGCGATGATATGGCGGCGGCGGATGAGGCGGGCGGCGATTATATCGCACGGGGTCGGGCGTTGGGCATCTTCCCGCCAGTACAAGGCGAAGAAGAAACAGGGGCGGCGTACGATACGCGGTGCGAGGCGTTCCAAGCCGCCGCGCCTGTGGTTGGGGCGTGGAAACGCGCTTATATCCTGCGGGCGGCGCTGCGCAAAACTGCGGCGTTCTCGTTGTTCGTCGAAGACGAAAGCACGGGCAAGTGCCGGGACGCTGTCGATGGTGACATGGCGGAGCGGGTGCGGTCGTTCACTCCTACGCATTGCTACCTGATGGACGCCGACACCTTTAAGAATCTGCCGGGTAAGGTTTCGCTGGAGGATACGGTAAAGGGTCGCGTGGCCGCCTCTCGCGAAGGTATGCAAGCCATTGGGAATACTCGTTACTCTCGCAGTCGTGCGGAAGCGCGCGAAGACGGGCGGCGGGTGGAAGCGGCGACGGGGACGCCAAGCAAGGGCGCGCGCGGCGGCAACAAGACGTTAGAGCAGGCGGCGGCGGCGTTCTTCAAGAAGGGCGCAACAATGGCGGGGGTGAATGGCACGGATAAGGCGCAGGCGTTTAAAGCGGCGTTCGCCACGTTTGTGGATTCCTGCCTGAAGTCGGGCGTCATGGATGACGGCGCGTGGAAGGCGGCGCGCGGTAAGTAATCCGGCGGCGGGGCGGGGGCTGCTGCTCCCGCCTATGCTGCGGCGCAACATTTTTTGCCCGCGTCTTATCCCCTTGGAGACTGAGCGAGCGGAGCGAGCGGTCTTGTTCCGAG
>JBPCSW010000279.1:0-3071 GCA_051006675.1 Fluviibacter sp. | reverse complement strand
AGACACGCAGCATTCCGATTGGGACAGGTGCTCAAAATTGCCAAACACGCCATCGCCATGGGTATGGTGGGTAATCAGTTTTTGATGGGTAATGCGACGAGAGGGCGCGCCGACCACATGAAACACCGGGACACGCTCCGTGTAGCAACCCATGACACCGTTGAGTGCGCTGAGTTCACCCACGCCATACGTCGTGCTCAGGATAGCCGCGCCAAAGCGACGGGCATAGCCATCCGCCGCATAAGACGCGTTGAGTTCATTGGCACAGGCTACCCATTTGAGCGCTGCGCACTCTTCAACGGCGTCATCAAATGAAAACGCATAGTCACCAGGCACGCCAAAAACACGGTCAATGCCTAAGTCCGACAATCGTTGGGCTAAATAGAGTGCAACGCTGGGGTTCGCCATGAATTTTCCTTTTTTATAAACGACTGGGTTTCAACAACTGGTTATAGACAGGGCTGAATAATGGCGATCAGCTGGTCGGTCGAATCTTTGCTCATGGTCGACCATAGCTGGAATACGGCACCGCCAGTGCGTGCATTGCCAGAATCGATCACGAAATCCGTATTGGTACCGAACAGGGTTTTGGATTGCGCGATGGCGGTGTAACCCTTGTCAAACTTCGAAACGGCCACAGGTTGCTGGGTGGCTTGTTCCCAACCCTTGGCCACACACGTCAGGGTCTGCTGAGCGTTTGGTGCCAGGCTAGATGCGGCAAATGTGACCTGACGGCCACGTAGTTCGGTCGGCGTTGCGCAGGCAGCGAGTGTTGAAACGGCAGCAATGCAGATTACAGTCGATTTGATATTCATGATGATGTCCTGTGGCTGGTCAGTTAATGGTCAAAACGTCATTCAGCATCGTCTCTTAAAGGGCTGACGTTTCCCTACAATTTCCTACAGATTCCTACAGATTCCTACAAGGCTTGGGCAGTATGAGAATTTCTGTGTTTACATTCAATGCGCTGTCCTGCAGACTACCATGCCAAGATGTCAAAGCAAAATCACTTTTAAGACATTTATCCCTATGCCGAATCGATTCCGTGCCGCTCTAGCGGCGGCCCTGCTGCTTTCTGTTCTTTCTAGCGCCTACGCTCAGATACCCTCGTTACTGCCGGGTAAAAGCCTGACGCCGGCCGCCGCGAATGCGCCGAAAGAGACGGTCGTTGTGGACCTGAATAAGGAGCTGACTGACACCCAGTCGCGCCTGGGCGAAACCCAAGGGGCTATTAACCGCCTGCAGGAGCGGCTCAAACAGCCCAATCTCTCAAGCGATACGCGCAGCGATCTGCTCAAACAGTTTAATCAACGGCAAACTCTGGCCGATCGTTATGCGCAGCAGATCGACCTGATTAAGCAGTTACAGGTTCTAAACCAGAAGATTCTTGATGCAAAGCAGCAGCGCGATGGCTGGGTTGCACCAACGGGGAATCCGCCCTGGCCGATTACGCAAGGGGATCAGATTAAGAACGATATGGCGATGCACGAATCACGTATCGCTCAACTCAAGCGCGAGATTGATGGTCTGACGGAACAATTGGCAACGTATGGGCGTGAGAAAGCCGATGCGGATGTGCGGCTGCGTCAGATGCAGGAAAAGTTGGGCAGTGATTCAACAAAGCTGACCGATGCCCAGAGAAGGTCTCTGGATGACGCCCAAATGGCTCAAGCCTTTAAGGGATCGTTGCTGACAAGAACCGATCTAGAAAAACGACTCAAGGAAAAGCAGCTAACCTTGCTGGAGATTCAGCTCAGCGTTGCCGCCAAGACCTGGAACTATTACGATGGGCGCTTCGTGCTGACGCCCGAGATTCTGGCAAGCGCCAAGGGCGATCTCCAAACACTGATTGATCGTAATCGGGATCAGGAACTCACGGCGCTGGATAAGGCCGGGGTGGCCCTGAGCCGCCTGAATAAGGCTCAAGCAGATTATCAGGCACTCGATCAAAAGCAGACCCCAGTAGACCGACTGGTACGAGCCAGAGCCGATCTGGAGATCGCCCAGGCCAATGAAGCTGCTGCTCGCAGCGACGTGGATCGATTGCGCCAAATGATCGAGATGGGCGGTTATGCACTACAGGTGTGGGATACCCGAGCGGAACTTTACAGCAGCACCAAACCGGGTGCGGCGCGGTTGTCGGAGATTGCCGAATCTGTGAAGGTCGGCTTGGTTCGTGTTGCCCAGGCGCGTTCTAGCCTGGGAGAACGGCTGACGCTTAAAGAGCAGGAAGCATTCACGTTGCGTGAGAACCTGGTATTTGCCAAGGAGTCGATTTCACGTCAGGTGATCACCGCCAAGCTGCAGGCGGCTAATATGGAGGCGGACTCTATCCGCCTGGTTTTGGCAGCATTAGACAAGTTCGAACAGTTTGTCAGGTTGCTCCAATCAGAGCTCGGCACCCAAGCGGAACACCGAACCATGTCTGAGCGCATTGCCGGTGTCTGGCATCAACTGCTCAAGGTGGGACAGAATACCTGGAACTATGAGCTGTTCTCGGTCGATGACTTGGTGATTGCCGATGGTAAAGAGGTTAAAACCACCCGAAGTGTCACAATTGGCAAGAGCATCGGGGCGATAGGCATTCTGTTGATCGGTTTCATGATGATCTCATGGGCCATTCGTACCAGTATCGCTCTGGCTGAACGCAGAATTGGACTCAAGCCATCGGTCGCTACGCTGGTGCGTCGTTGGTTGACGCTGATCGCCACCGGCACGTTGATTATCCTTAGTTTCAATCTCGTTCAAATCCCCTTGAGTATTTTTGCCTTCCTGGGTGGGGCCTTGGCCATCGGCATTGGTTTCGGGGCGCAGAATATTCTCAAGAACCTCATCAGTGGCGCGATCTTGCTGATTGAACGTCCCATCCGGATCGGTGATTTTGTAGAGATGGAGGGTATCCGTGGCCGAGTAACATCCATTGGGATGCGCTTCTCGACCATACACAGTTCGGATGGTGTTGATACGCTCATTCCCAATAGCGAACTTGTCGAGAAGAAGCTGACCAACTGGACGTTCAGCAACCCCAATATCCGTCGTGAAATTAAAGTGGGTGTCTCTTATGGCGCAGA
>JBPCSW010000278.1:0-5545 GCA_051006675.1 Fluviibacter sp. | reverse complement strand
ATTCAGTACTTATTTCTAAAAGCGAGTAAGGAACTCAACAGGCAGCATAAACCGTTTTTTAACCGACCTGGTGGCTTTCCGGCATACACAGATCTGTCTGTTGCTGAAAGTGCTATTGCATCAAGATATTATGAAAAAGGACTGTTTCCCCTGGATCACTATCTGCCCTATTGGGTTTCCAGCTTTCTTGAACGCGTATGGTTTTATCTCTTGGCGGGGCTGGCAGTTATATACCCGCTATTACGTTTTAGCCCACGCTACCGCTTCGTCAACTTTCAACTATCGATCACTAGAGCTTATGGGATCCTGAAATCTATAGAGTGCGCACTTGACCAATCGGTATCGCTGGAAGAAATCGAAAACCAGGCAGATGCACTCGAAGCACTAACGCGATCGGCGAAAACCCTCTGGGTACCCGAAGGTGGTAAGGAAGCCTATTACCAGCTCATGCAGAATATCGGTGTCGTGATGGATGAAATCGATCGTTTAAGTGTTCTGGCAAGCAGATAGAACTTTCTGACGTGCCATACAAAAAGGGTGTGAGGTTTACCGACCTCACACCCTTTTTTTGCACCCGTACGCGACTTATGCAGACTCGCGTGATGCTTTCTTGCGCTCGTGCTCTTTAAGGTAACGCTTGCGTAGACGAATTGATTTCGGAGTTAGCTCAACCAGTTCATCATCAGCGATAAACTCGATAGCCGATTCCAGGCTCAGCTGAACGGCTGGCACCAGGCGAACCGCTTCATCCGTACCTGATGCACGCACGTTAGTCAGTTGCTTACCTTTGATCGGATTCACAACCAGATCGTTTTCACGGCTGTGAATACCAATGATCATGCCTTCGTACAGCTTTTCGCCCGGCGTCACGAACATACGGCCGCGATCCTGTAGTTTCCACAGGGCGTAGGCAACAGCTTCGCCATCATCCTGCGAAATCAGCACGCCATTACGGCGCTCGGCAACAGCACCTTCTTTAACAGGGGCGTATTCGTCAAACACGTGGCTCATCAGACCGTTACCGCGGGTCAGGTTCATAAACTCGCCCTGGAAGCCGATCAGGCCTCGTGCAGGAATGCGGTATTCGATACGAACGCGACCACGGCCGTCCGGCACCATATCCTGCAAGTCACCCTTGCGCTGACCCAGCGTTTCCATCACGCCACCCTGGGTATCTTCTTCAACATCCACGGTCAGCATTTCGTAGGGTTCGCACTCAACACCGTCGATCATCTTCTTCACAACACGCGGACGACCTACGGCCAATTCGTAACCTTCACGACGCATGTTTTCCAGCAGGATGCCTAGGTGAAGTTCGCCACGACCAGCCACGTCGAAAATATCACCATTGGCCGTATCTTTAACGCGCAGCGCCATATTGGTCAGCAGTTCTTTGTGCAGACGGTCACGCACCTGACGGCTGGTAACAAACTTACCTTCCGTACCGGCCAGCGGGCTGGTATTCACCATGAACTGCATTTCCAGCGTTGGCTCATCAATCTTCAGCAACGGCAGCGCTTCCGGGCTTTCAGGATCGGTCACGGTACAACCCAGTACCAGATCTTCGATACCGGTAATCTGAACGATGTCGCCGGCCAGACCTTCGTCCATCTCGACTTTGTTCAGGCCCTTGTAGCCGAATACCTGGCCAATTTTGGCCTTGATCGGTTGACGGTCATGTGCAGCCGCTTCTTCTTCGGTACCGAACATCACCATCACGTTCTGACCGGTTTTAACACGGCCGCGGATGATTTTGCCCACACCGATACGACCGACATACGACGAGTAATCCAGAGC
Source organism: Fluviibacter sp. (assembly GCA_051006675.1). Taxonomy (GTDB): domain Bacteria; phylum Pseudomonadota; class Gammaproteobacteria; order Burkholderiales; family Rhodocyclaceae; genus Fluviibacter. The sequence continues at coordinate 3,748 of JBPCSW010000278.1, read as the reverse complement.
AGTAATTTGCAGCTGCAGCGGCGCATCGATATCCGCATCCGGTGCTGGCACGTGTGCCAGAATGGTGTCGAACAGCGGCTTCATATTTACGCGCGGCTGATCCAGCTCCATCGCAGCCCAACCGTTCAAACCTGATGCGTAAACAATCGGGAAATCCAGTTGCTCATCCGTCGCACCCAGCTTGTCGAACAGGTCGAACGTCAGGTTAACGGCCTGATCAGGATCGGCGCCATCACGGTCTACCTTATTCACCAGAACGATCGGGCGCAGGCCCAGTGCCAGTGCCTTCTTCGTAACGAAACGGGTTTGTGGCATTGGGCCTTCGGCCGCATCAACCAGCAGTACTACGCCATCAACCATACCCAGTACGCGTTCCACTTCGCCACCGAAGTCGGCGTGACCCGGGGTGTCGACGATGTTGATATGGACGCCGTTGTACTCAACAGCGGTGTTCTTGGAAAGAATCGTGATGCCACGTTCCTTTTCCAGATCATTCGAGTCCATGACACACTCAACCAGCTGCTGGTGGGCAGCGAATGTGCCAGACTGGCGCAGCAGTTGGTCAACAAGCGTGGTTTTACCATGGTCAACGTGGGCAATGATGGCAATGTTACGAATCGGACGTGCAGACATGTATATTCAACCGGAAGTCAGAAAGTGGTTACAACAAACAAAGCAAAGCCTGTTGCGCCGCAACAGGCCTAGATAATCTCTAAATTATAGCAAAAAGTCGTTGATTCTGGCCAACAATTAGCCAATCAGACGTCTTTGTTGCGCATCCAGTCGGCAGTTTTGAACAGCGAACCGATCAATGCAGCACGTGCTTCTTCACTTAATGTGGCGTTCTGCATGACATCCGCCATACAGGTCATCCATTGATCCCGCTCCGATTCACCGATGGCAAAGGGTAAATGACGTGCCCGTAAACGGGGATGTCCGAACTTTTCTTCAAACAAAGGTGGCCCACCCAACCAGCCGGAAAGGAACCAGAAAAGCTTATCCCGGGAGGTGCTCATATCCTGAGGGTGCATGGCACGAATGCCGGCAAATCGGTCATCCAGTTGCATGTGATCATAGAAATCATCCACAAGTGTTCGCACACCCTCCTCGCCACCCAGAAGTTCGTAATAGCTTTGGTCAATCCGTGGGACAACCATGGTCTTTCCTTTGTATGATTCGTTGTTGATTAATTTTACCGGTAGTCAGGGACAACAGATGATTAAAGATTTTCTCAAATTTGCGGTACGCGGCAATGCCGTCGATATGGCCGTGGGTATTGTCATCGGTGCCGCGTTTGGCACGATTGTGACCAGTCTGGTCAACGATGTGTTGATGCCGCCTCTGGGCCTATTACTCGGTGGTCTCGATTTCTCCAGCCTTTTTATCGTACTGAAAGAAGGCACGACCCCCGGGCCTTACGCCACCCCAGCGATTGCCAAAGCGGCTGGTGCCGTCACACTCAACTACGGCCTGTTTGCCAACGCCATGGTGAGCTTCTTTATTATCGCGTTCGCCGTCTTTTGGGTTGTCAAAGCCTATAACAAAGCCGCCGACACCCTACTGCCCAAAGAAGATCAAGCACCCACCACCAAAGCCTGCCCAGAGTGTTGCACGCAAATCCCTCTGGATGCGAAGCGCTGCCCGGCGTGCACCTCAACGCTTGGTTGAGCGTGTATTAGCTGGCTTAGTTGCTGACTTAACGGCTGGTTTGGATGGTCGTTTTGCAACGGGGGCGCCTAAGGGAGCCCCATTTCTTTGGTTAGGTGATGTGACGCCTGCTGCCAAACGTGCACCCGGACGCATCAGACCTGAGCGTGGCGTGCCTGTTGCGGCAGAAGTGAGGGATCGTGTGGCACGCTCCCCTTCCCCATTGGGCTGCCAGGCAGGGATGAGCTGTTTCGTACCATTGCCAATCAGATCAGCACGACCCATGGCATTCAGCGCTTCGCGCAGCATCGGCCAGTTAGCCGGATCGTGATAACGCAAAAATGCCTTATGCAAACGACGGCGGCGACCTTCTCTTATCACCTCCACATCTTCACCGCCACCCTTCAATCCGCGCAACGGATTCTTGCGGCTGTGATACATGGTGGTGGCCAGCGCCATCGGTGTCGGCAGGAAAGTCTGCACCTGATCCAGGCGGAAGTTATTGCGCTTTAACCAGAGCGCCAGGTTCAGCATGTCTTCATCGCTGGTACCAGGGTGCGCGGCAATAAAGTAGGGAATCAGGTACTGCTCTTTGCCCGCAGCCTTGGAAGCCGCCTCAAAGAGTTGTTTGAAACGATCGTAGGCTCCCATGCCCGGCTTCATCATTTTGGAGAGCGGGCCGGATTCGGTATGCTCCGGGGCAATCTTCAGGTAGCCGCCCACGTGATGTGTCACCAGCTCTTTAATGTATTCGGGTGAGCGCACAGCCAGGTCGTAACGTAGCCCTGAGCCAACCAGAATTTTCTTAATACCGGGTAGCGCACGAGCCTTTCTATAAAGCTGAATGAGCGGGCCGTGATCGGTATTCAGGTTGTCACAGATATCGGGGTAGACGCAAGACAGCTTGCGGCATGAGGATTCGATCTTCGGATCCTTGCAGGTGAGCTGGTACATATTGGCCGTAGGGCCGCCGACGTCGGAAATGATCCCGGTAAAGCCTGGTGTCTTATCGCGAATCGCCTCGATCTCTTTAAGGATCGAGTCTTCTGAACGGCTCTGGATGATTCGTCCTTCATGCTCGGTAATCGAGCAGAAAGTACAACCCCCAAAGCAGCCACGCATGATATTCACCGAAAAGCGGATCATGTCCCATGCCGGAATCTTCGCAGCCCCATAAGACGGGTGTGGTGCCCGCGCATACGGCAGGTCAAACACGCCATCCATTTCCGGTGTTGTTAACGGAATCGGTGGTGGATTGAGCCATACATTGCGTTCGCCATGTGCCTGGATTAAAGGACGCGCATTACCAGGGTTGGATTCCAGGTGGAACACGCGGGATGCATGGGCATACAGCACAGGATCGGCGCTGACCTGCTCATAGGAAGGCAAACGAATAGCCGTGTGCTGACGCAATTTCTTGTGCGCGGCAATTTGATCTGTTCGGGAGGTTAGCTGTTCCGCTCGAGGCACGATCCGTATAGGCTGCGCGTCACCGGCAACCGGTGTGGCTGGCTTGCCATCTTTGGGTGTCGATGGCGTTCCATCAGCCATCGCGTAAGGATCAATATGGGGCTCAATGCGACCGGGTCGATCAATCTGCGTGGAATCAACAACCTGCCAATCCTCACCAGGCAACCAGTTTTTGGGCGTCATAAACGCAGTGCCACGCACATCACGGATCTGGCTTGCGGGTTCACCCTTGGCAAGACGATGCGCCACATCGACCAGCGCACGCTCGGCATTACCGAAGATCAGCAGATCCGCCTTACTGTCGGGCAGCACAGAGCGTCGTACCTTATCAGACCAGTAATCGTAATGCGCAATACGACGTAAGCTGGCTTCAATCGAACCGATAATCACCGTGGTTTCGGGATAGGCTTCGCGGGCACGCTGACTGTAAACGACAACTGCCCGATCCGGTCGTTTGTTAGGTTCAGCATTCGGCGTGTAGGCATCATCCGAGCGGATTTTGCGGTCTGCTGTGTAACGATTGACCATAGAATCCATATTGCCGGCAGTAATCCCGAAAAACAGCTTGGGCTTACCCAACCGCTGGAAATCCTTAGCCGAATGCCACTCCGGTTGACTGATAATGCCTACG
>JBPCSW010000277.1:0-3816 GCA_051006675.1 Fluviibacter sp. | reverse complement strand
ACTCTGGAGTGGAAATACTCCGCCTCCTTGAGCGCAGGTTCATAAACAATGACTTCGATACCCTTGGCCTTGATGCGCTTCATGATGCCCTGGATGCTGGAGGCACGGAAGTTATCGGAGCCGGCCTTCATGACGAGGCGATACACACCCACGACTGTGGGGTTACGACGGATGATCTCGTCGGCAATGAAGTCTTTACGCGTGGTGTTCGATTCCACGATGGCGTGAATCAGGTTCTGCGGCACGTCGCGGTAGTTGGCGAGCAACTGCTTGGTGTCTTTAGGCAGGCAGTAGCCGCCATAGCCAAAGGACGGGTTGTTGTAGTGCGTGCCAATGCGCGGGTCGAGGCCGACGCCGTCGATGATCTGTTTGCTGTCGAGGCCATGAGTTGCCGCGTAGGTGTCGAGCTCGTTGAAATACGAAACCCGCATGGCCAGGTAGGTGTTGGCGAAGAGTTTGACGGCTTCGGCTTCTGTGGCGTCGGTAAAGAGGACGGGGATGTCCTTTTTGATGGCGCCTTCTTTGAGCAGGCCGGCAAAGATTTCAGCGCGCTTGGAGCGCTCGCCGACGACGATGCGGGAAGGGTGCAGGTTGTCGTAGAGCGCACGACCTTCGCGCAGGAATTCTGGCGAGAAGATGAGGTTCTGCGTGCCGAGGGCTTCGCGGGTTTTAACGGTGTAGCCGACGGGAATGGTCGATTTGATGACCATGGTGGCATTCGGATTGATGGCCATGACATCACGAATCACGGCTTCAATGGATTTGGTATTGAAGTAGTTGGTTTCCGGGTCGTAGTCGGTGGGGGTGGCGATGATGACGTAGTCCGCCCCTTCGTAGGCTTCTTTCTTATCCAGCGTGGCGCGGAAGTTCAAAGGCTTGTTCTTGAGGTAGTCCTCTAGCTCTTTGTCTTCAATGGGGGATTCTTTGCGGTTGATCTTCTCAACCTTTTCGGCAACGATGTCCAAGGCAACAACTTCATGGTGCTGCGAGAGCAGCACGCCGTTGGACAAACCTACGTAACCTGTTCCGGCAATGGCGATTTTCATGCAAGGATTCCCGCTGGATAATTGCTCACATTTTACCAGCGTGGCCCACAATTTAAGGGCTATTTCAGGGATTTGGCATCCCTGAAGCGCCATTTACTGCATCAAAGCAAAGTCTTCCGAACGCTTGGGTGGATAAGACTCCCACTCGCTACACGCCGGACAACGCCAATAGAACTGACGGGCTTTAAAACCACAGCATTTACAGGTGTAACGTGAGAGACGCTGCGTCTGTGCCTTGACCAGTTTCTTAACCAGTTCCAGATCCGCCAATTGCTCGGCAGGCGTTACCGCTGCACGGGCCTCGAGGGCTTTGTTCAGCGCAATCAGGCTCGGCGTGCGATGCAATTCGGCAATGGCAAAATCATAAGCTGCTTGAGCACCCTCTTCTTCCACCACCTGCTGGCAAACTACGTCCAGCATGTCGACCGATGGGTAACGGGTTAAAAAGCCTTTAAGCAGCTGCATACCCTCGGCCTGGCGCCCCAGGCCTTTGTAGACCTCGGCAATACGGCTTGCGACCAGCGCAAGAAACTCCGGTTGCTGTTGTTCGATACGCAGCCAGCACTCAATCGCACGCTCAGGATGCCCTTCTTTACGCTCGATGTCGCCGGCAATGATACTGGCGCGCACGCACTGACGATGCAAACTCAACGCCTGCTGCACATGACGACGGGCTTCGTCCGTTTTAGAACGAATTAAGGCATTCTCGGCCATTTCACACCAGAACTCTGCCACTTCGTGTTGCGCAGCCAGATCCGGAATACGTTCGGCAAGCTCAATGGCCTTATCCCAGGATTTTTCCAGCTGATAAATTTCCAGCAACTGTTGCAACGCTTCCTCACGGCGCGCCCCTTCAGACAGGCGCTTGAAGATCTCTTCCGAGCGATCCAGCAATCCGGACTTCAGATAATCGATACCCAATTCAAACAGCGCTTGCTCTTTAAGTGCGACAGGAAGATCTTCCCGGTTAATGAGGTTCTGGTGGATGCGTAACGCACGCTCCAGCTCTCCCCGGCGACGGAAAAGTGCGCCAAGGGCAAAGTGCAGTTCAACGGTTTCCGGTTCGACACGAACCACTTCGTTAAAGGCCTCGATGGCACGGTCTGGCTGTTCGTTAAGCAGAAAGTTCAAGCCCTGGAAGTAGGCTTTAGGCAGGCGGCGGGAGTCTGCCACCACGTGTTTGATATCGATACGGGCAGCAATCCAGCCGATGGCAAAAAACAACGGCAGAATCAATAAGGCCCAAGGCTCAAGCGTCAACATAGTATTTCTCTCAGAGCTTAGGCGCGGCTAGCGCTTCGGATTCGCCTGGCACAGTATTGATCGGGGATTTACGCGCAGCTTCCCGGCGCAAACGCGCTGCCTCACGACGCAGACGCAACAAGGTAGGCAGCATAAGCAATACGCCGACCAGGCAACCGATGAGCAGCACGCCGAGCAACACAGCCACAAGCGGTGCCTCAAGGAAGTAGCCGAGATAGAAATTGATGAGAACCGGTTCGGTGTTTTCCAGCGCAAAGCCGAGCAAGAGCAAAAACACCACAATTCTTACAAACCAGGCAATGATCCGCATTTTGTCTCTCCAACCCCAACTCAACCATAAAAAAAGCGCTGGTTTTCACCAGCGCTTTCAGTTTACCGCAAATGACTCAATCAGCTTAGAGTGCGTTGATCGATCCCTGGGCAGCCACGGCAAATACCGGGGCCTCGGTTTCGTTCGATGCACTCGCAACGTCTGTCAGATCTGCAGCATCTACCCGCTCACGCAGCTCTTTGCCCGCCTTGAAGTGGGGAACCCACTTCTCGGGGACTTCGACGCGTTCTCCAGAACGGGGATTACGACCTACACGCGGCGGACGGTGGTTGAGCGAAAAGCTACCGAAGCCACGAATCTCGATACGGTCTCCACGGGAGAGCGCATCGGTCATCGCGTCCAGAATCACCTTAACAGCGAGTTCGGCATCTTTCGCAACCAGCTGGGGAAAGCGTTCCGCCAGCCGTGCGATAAGTTCTGACTTGGTCATTCGAGGATTAGCCCTGCTGGTTCATCTTGGCTTTCAACAGCGCGCCCAGATTGGTCGTGCCGGTGGCAGCCGAGCTGTCCGAAGCAAGCTTCTGCATGGCTTCGTGCTGTTCAGCCTGGTCCTTAGCCTTGATCGACAGGTTGATCGAACGGGTCTTGCGATCCACGTTGGTGATCATTGTCTCGAGCTCTTCGCCCACCTTAACGTGCTGGCTCAGATCGTCGATTCGATCACGCGAGAACTCGGATGCGCGCAGGTAACCTTCGATGTCGTCAGCCAGTTGAATCACAGCACCACGAGCGTCAACGCTCTTAACGGTGCCGTTCACCAGGCTGTTCTTGTCGTGCATAGCAACGAACGAGGTGAATGGGTCTCCATCCATCTGCTTCATACCCAGAGAGATGCGCTCCTTGTCAATGTCGATGGCCAGAACGATGGCTTCAACTTCGTCACCCTTCTTGAAGTTGCGGATGGCTTCTTCGCCAGCAACGTTCCACGACAGATCCGACAGGTGTACCAGACCATCGATACCACCATCCAGACCAATGAAGATACCGAAGTCGGTGATCGACTTGATCGCGCCCTTGATCTTGTCGCCCTTCTTGAAGTTCAGGCCGAAATCCTGCCACGGATTCGACTGGCACTGCTTCATGCCCAGCGAAATACGGCGACGCTCTTCGTCGATCTCCAGAACCATGACTTCCACTTCGTCGCCCAGTTGGACACCTTTGTTTGGCGCCACGTTT
>JBPCSW010000276.1:0-4586 GCA_051006675.1 Fluviibacter sp. | reverse complement strand
GGCCAGACAGGGGGCTCCGTCCCTCTAAAGAAATCGGCTGTTAAAGCGCGTCGCACACTATGTCTAAAATGCTCTGTCAACGTACTGTTAAATCCGTCATCCGCGCCAGTGGCGTGGGTTTGCACTCGGGTAAAAAAGTCACGCTGACTCTGCGTCCAGCGGCGCCTGATACCGGCATCATGTTCCGCCGTGTTGATCTGGAAACCCCGGTTGATATCAAGGCCTGCGCCTTAACTGTGGGCGATACGCGCATGTGCTCCTGTCTGGATGTGGATGGTGTCCGCATCGGTACGGTAGAGCATCTCATGTCGGCGCTCTGTGGTTTGGGGATTGATAACGTCTGGATTGATCTGGATGCGGCTGAAGTGCCCATTCTCGATGGTTCGTCATCGCCATTCGTCTTCCTGATTCAGTCAGCAGGTATTAGCGAGCAGAATGTGCCCAAGCGTTTTCTGCGCATCAAGAAACCCGTTGAAGTGCGCGAAGGCGACAAGATCGCCAGCCTATCGCCTTACGCCGGTTTTAAACTGAATTTTTCAATTGTGTTTAATCACCCGGCCATTGACCGCACGGGTCAGCAGGTCAGCTTTGATTTTGCCGATCAGGGTTATACGCGTGATATCGCCCGTGCCCGTACCTTTGGTTTTACCCAGGAAGTCGAATTCCTGCGCGAAAACGGTCTTGCCCTCGGTGGCGGTCTGGAAAATGCTGTGGTGCTGGATGAATACCGCATCCTCAATGCCGATGGCCTGCGTTACAACGATGAGTTCGTGAAACACAAAGTTCTGGATGCTATTGGGGATCTCTATCTGATCGGCCATCCGATCATCGGTGAATTCACGGCGCATAAATCCGGCCACGATCTCAACAATAAGCTGGCGCGTGCCGTGCTGGCCGATGCCGAGTCTTACGAGATTGTGTCTTTTGTACCGCCAGAAGAAGCGCCTGCCGGCGTTACGCGCTGGATGCAGCAGGCTTACGCGCTGACCGCCTAATTAGTCTGCTTTTGCAGACTGCCGCAGTTTTGCCAGAGCGGCTTTCAGACCTTCATCGCTGATTTCATTTTCCAGAGCGCTCAAAGCTTCGGCTGCACCTGCTGACAGCGGGTCGCGCTGAAATGGGGTTGTTTCTTTGTCTGCCGGTAACCCGGGGCGCACCCGCACTTCCAACGCACTACAGGCAAAACCCGCCTGTCGCCAGCCATTGATCAGGCTGGGGCCCATCTGACGTAAGCGCGCCCCCAGGCTAGGGTGGTTGCAGAGCACGCTGATGGTGTCCCCGCTCAAATTGGCAACCCGGCAGCTTTTGCCCATGGCGGGTGGCAGTGTTTTCGCCAAGACATCCTGCAACGTCTGCAGCGTGCGGGCGTGCTGCATTAGGCCGCCCAGTGTGGCCGTTGCCGCTGCCTGACTGCGCGCAGCGCCGCCATATTCCAGCACATCGGAAAGGGCGCGGAAGCTGCGGTTACGGGAGTTGCTGCGGGTCGGGTACATGACCAACAGATTATCCGAGCGAGAGGTATGCAGCAAGTCTGGCCTGATTTGGGCGCTTGCGCCCCATGAAAGCCGGGCTTGCTGTAGGCCTCTCCTTTGAGAAAGGCTACGTGGCGCGGCCGGAGCGGGTGCCGCATGGTAAAATCGCGAGGATAATTTTTGGAACCTTCTCATGATTTCTGGCCTGCTTAAAACGATCTTCGGTAGCCGTAACGACCGACTGCTCAAAACCTATCGCAAACAGGTGGAGCGTATTAACGCCCATGAGCCAGCGATGGAAGCCCTCTCTGACGAGGCGCTGCAGGCCAAAACCGCCGAATTCCGCACCCGCCTGGCCGGTGGCGAAACCCTTGATGCCTTGTTACCAGAAGCCTTTGCAGTGGTTCGCGAAGCCAGTAAACGTGTGCTCGGTATGCGTCACTTTGATGTGCAGCTGGTTGGGGGCATGGTCCTGCATTACGGCAAGATCGCCGAAATGCGCACGGGCGAAGGTAAAACCCTGGTCTCCACATTGCCGGCATACCTCAATGCATTGGCTGGAAAAGGCGTGCACGTCGTTACCGTGAATGATTACCTAGCGCGTCGCGATGCTGAATGGATGGGTCGTTTGCACCGCTGGTTAGGGCTGGAAGTGGGTTGCAACCTGTCGCAGATGTCGTCGGTTGAGAAGCGCGAAGCCTATGCTAGCGAGATCACCTACGGTACCAACAACGAATGCGGGTTCGATTACCTGCGCGACAACATGGTCTATGATGTGCAGGATCGTGTGCAGCGCAAACTGCACTACGCCATCGTAGATGAGGTTGACTCGATTCTCATTGATGAAGCCCGCACGCCGCTGATTATTTCCGGCCAGGCTGAAGATCACACCGAACTCTACGTGCGCATGAATGCGCTGGCGCCACAGCTCACGCGTTGCCAGGAAGAAAATGGTCCGGGTGACTTCTGGGTGGATGAAAAAGCCAATCAGATTCTGCTCACCGAAGAAGGCCACGAAAGCGCCGAGCGCATTCTGGTGCAAGCCGGCTTGCTCGCTGAAGGACATAGTCTGTACGAAGCCGGCAATATCCTGCTGATGCACCACCTGACCACCGCCCTGCGTGCCAACAACCTGTTCCATCTGGATCAGCACTACGTTGTGCAGAATGACGAAGTGGTGATCGTGGATGAGTTCACGGGTCGTCTCATGAGCGGTCGTCGTTGGTCCGATGGTCTACATCAGGCCGTTGAGGCCAAAGAAGGGGTTGCCATCCAGCACGAGAACCAGACGCTGGCATCCATTACCTTCCAGAACTACTTCCGCATGTACGGCAAGCTCTCCGGCATGACCGGTACGGCCGATACCGAAGCCTATGAGTTCCAGCAGATTTATGGTCTGGAGACCGTGGTGATTCCGACGCATCATCCGGCCGTACGTAAGGACATGCAGGATCAGATCTATCGCACCGAGCACGAAAAGTACAATGCCATCGTGGCCGATATCCGCAAGCAGCACGAAGCGGGCCGTCCGATTCTGGTGGGGACGACCTCGATTGAAAACTCCGAGCTGCTGTCGGCGTTGCTCACGCGTGAAAAGCTGGAGCACCAGGTGCTCAACGCCAAGCAGCACGAACGCGAAGCCGAGATCGTTGCGCAGGCCGGTAAGCCAGGTGTCATTACCATTGCGACCAACATGGCCGGCCGTGGTACCGATATCGTGCTGGGCGGCAACGTGGGTAAAGAAGTCGATGCCGTGAATGCAGATGAATCGCTATCGGCTGCAGACAAAGAGAAGCAAGTTGCCGCGTTGCGCGCCGAATGGCAGAAAGTGCATGATGCGGTGATTGATGCCGGTGGTTTGCACATTATCGGTTCCGAGCGGCATGAATCGCGTCGTATCGACAACCAGCTACGTGGTCGTGCTGGTCGCCAGGGCGATGCCGGTAGCTCGCGTTTCTTTCTCTCACTGGATGATTCGCTGCTGCGCATTATTGCCGGTGATCGCATCAAGTCAATTATGGATCGCCTCAAGATGCCCGAAGGCGAGCCGATTGAGCATGCCATCGTCACGCGTTCACTGGAGTCGGCGCAGCGCAAAGTTGAAGGTCGTAACTTCGATATCCGTAAACAGCTGCTGGAATACGATAACGTCGCCAACGATCAGCGTCGTGTGATTTACACGCAGCGTAATGAGCTACTGGAAACCGCTGAGATCAGCGCCACTATGACTGCATTGCGTCATGGTTTGCTCGAAGAAGTGTTCCGCACCTATGTACCCGAAGGCTCGATTGATGAGCAGTGGGATTTGCCGGGTCTGGAGGCGATGCTGGAAGCGGAGTATCAGCTGCTTGTGCCATTGTCTGAAATCGCTCAGGGTGCCGATACACCGGATGACGAAGCACTGTTGGTGCGCCTGATTGCGGCGGCCGATGAAGTCTACGACGCCAAGGTAGGGCTGGTCGGTGCCGAAGGCTTTAGCGGTTTCGAGCGTAGCGTGATGCTGCAGAGCCTGGATTCGCATTGGCGCGAGCATCTCTCGGCGCTGGATCATCTGCGTCAGGGCATCCATCTGCGCGGTTATGCGCAGAAAGATCCGAAGCAGGAATACAAGCGCGAGGCCTTCGAATTGTTTGACAACCTGCTCAGCGCCGTTCGCCGTGAAGTCACGCGCGTGCTGATGACAGTGCGCATTGGTTCGGCTGAAGAGATCGATGCCGCTGCCGCCGAGGCAGAAGCACCAACCAATCTGGCATACAACCACATTGAGCCGGGCGTGTTTGTGGATCAGGAAGGCAACCCCTACGATCCGGAAACCGTTAACCGCAATGCGCCATGTCCTTGCGGCTCCGGTTATAAGTTCAAGTTCTGTCACGGAAGAGTCGAGTAATGCCCGTTAACTACCAGACGCCAGCACCTGAGGCGTTGCATCCTGTTGCGGGCATCCGTCTGGGTGTTGCTGCTGCCGGTATTCGTAAGAAAGATCGTAAAGATCTGACGGTAATGGCAGTAGACGCTGGCGCCAGCGTCGCGGGCGTGTTCACGCAAAACCGTTTTTGCGCGGCACCGGTTCAGGTTTGCCGCGCGCATCTGGCCGAACATGGCAACGCCGATATG
>JBPCSW010000275.1:0-7844 GCA_051006675.1 Fluviibacter sp. | reverse complement strand
GGTGCAAAGATCGACCAACACTCCATCTTTGCCCGTAAAAACTATTACTACCCCGATCTGCCCAAGGGCTACCAGATCAGCCAGTTTGACAACCCCGTTGTCGTGGGCGGCCAGATCGTGCTGCAACTTGGCCAGGGTGATGATGTCTTTGAGAAGGTCGTTAACCTGACCCGCGCGCACATGGAAGAAGACGCCGGCAAATCTTTGCACGAAGACTTCCAAGGTAGCACCGGCATCGACCTAAACCGTGCCGGTACGCCGCTGCTCGAAATCGTTACCGAACCAGAAATGCGTTCATCGGCCGAAGCCGTTGCCTACGCCCGCGCCTTGCATAGTCTCGTGCGCTGGATCGGCATCTGCGACGGCAACATGCAGGAAGGCTCCTTCCGCTGTGACGCCAACGTTTCGGTACGCAAACCCGGCCAACCCTTCGGCACGCGTCGTGAAATCAAGAATCTCAACTCCTTCCGCTTCATGCAACAAGCCATCGACTTTGAAGTCCAATGGCAAATCAATGAACTGGAAGAAGGTCGCGCCATTCAACAGGCCACCGTACTTTTCGATCCGGACACCGGCGAAACACGCGCCATGCGTAGCAAAGAAGATGCGATGGATTATCGCTACTTCCCGGACCCCGATCTTCTGCCCGTAGTCATTAGTGACGACTGGATCGACCGTGTACGCGGCGAAATGCCCGAGCTGCCCCAAGCCATGCGCGAGCGCTTCGAAGCATTGGGCCTCTCGGCGTACGATGCCGCCGCAGTAACGGCTTCGCTGGAAATCGCTCGCTACTACGAAGGCACACTTAAAGTCGCTGGTAATGCACAAGCCAAAGTAGCAGCCAACTGGCTCATGGGTGAACTCTCGGCTCGCCTGAACCGCGAAGGCCTCGACATCGATGCCGCACCAGTTAATGCCGAGCAACTGGGTGGCCTCATCGCCCGCATTGCTGACCAGACCATCTCCAACGCCATTGCCAAAAAAGTGTTCGACGCACTGTGGCAAGACCAAGGCAAAACCGCTGATGAAATCATCGAGGCGCAGGGCCTAAAACAAATCACCGACACCGGTGCCATTGAAGCGCTGGTGGATGAAGTGCTTGCCGCGAATCCCGGCAACGTCGCTGAGTTCAAAGCCGGTAAAGAAAAGGCGCTTAACGCACTGGTCGGCCAGATCATGAAGGCTGCCAAAGGCAAAGCCAACCCGCAGCAAGTGAATGATCTGCTGAAGAAGAAGCTCAGCTAATTGAAAGCAACTGAAAACAAAAGGGCCGCTCTCAAGAACGGCTCTTTTGTTAGTGGCACAACATCAAATACCGTACTGCTCGCGATAGGCGGCCACTGCTGGACGGTGTGTGGCTAACTCGGCGATGTCCTTAAGAAAATCGAGCAGGTCTGCCAGATTAGCGATCGCGATGACGGGGATGCCATACGAAGCCGAGACTTCCTGCACGGCAGACAGTTCACCCGTGCCACGCTCCATACGATCCAGCGCGATCAATACCCCAGCAGGTGTAGCACCCTGGTTACGGATGAGTTCAACCGATTCGCGCACCGAGGTGCCCGCAGAAATTACATCATCAATAATCAGCACGCGACCTTTGAGTGGCGCACCGACCACATTACCCCCTTCGCCATGGTCTTTGGCTTCCTTGCGGTTAAATGCATACGGGAAGTTATAACCTTGCTGTGCCAGAATCACGGAGATAGCGGCAACTAGTGGAATACCTTTATAGGCCGGGCCAAAGAGCATGTCGAACTGCAAGCCGGATTCCAGCAAGCGGCCCGCGTAAAACTCGGAGAGTTTGGTCAGCGCTGCGCCATCCTGGAACAGACCCGAATTAAAGAAGTACGGCGACAAACGGCCAGCCTTGGTCTTGAATTCACCAAAACGCAGGACGTTCTGATCTAGAGAAAAGCGGATGAACTTGTGGCTGAGTGTCGACATGGCAAACTTTCTTCGGTTTTTGAAACAATGCCCGCATTATCTCAAGAACTTGGCCGATATCCACCTTCGCTTTTTTTGATCATCCGGTCAATCAGCTCGATCCAGTGACGCACCGGCACATCGGTGCCCGATTGCAGGTGATTGATACAGCCCACATTGCCCGACACAATTTCCTGCGGCTCTGTTTTAAGGATATTTGTTAGCTTGCGACCCAGCAGCTCTTGCGAGAGGGCTGGTTGCAGAATCGAATAGGTACCGGCCGAGCCACAGCATAAGTGGCTGTCTTGGCAGAGGCGAACCGTGACGCCCAACCCACTCAGCAGGGTTTCTACTGCGCCACGAAGCTTCTGGCCATGCTGCAAGGTACACGGCGGGTGATAGGTCACACGCTCTGGCGTAGCACCCTGACGTTTGTTTTGTGCCAGCGTGCTGATTTGCGCTGCATAGGTTGGCAGGATTTCGCTCACATCTTTAGCCATGCCTGAAATGCGCTTGGCCTTATCGGCGTACGCCGAGTCGTGCGCCAGAATTTCTGCATAGTCCTTGATCATCACACCACAACCAGAGGCATTGATGACGATGGTATCGAGACCATTCTCCACATGCGGCCACCAGGCATCGATGTTGCGCTTCATCTGGTCTTCGGCGCCATGATGATCGTTCAGGTGCTGACGAATAGCGCCACAACATTCCGCGTCACTTGCGATAACCAATTCAACACCCAGCTTATCGAATACACGCGCCGTAGCGGCATCGACATTCGGCATCAATGCGGGCTGCACGCAACCAACATGCAGCAGCATTTTGGTTTTATGGGTCGTCGCTGGCCACGGGCCTGCAGGCGGCGCCAACTGGATTTTCTTCTTCAACGTGGCGGGCAACAATGGGCGCACAGAACGACCTACGCCAAGCAGGAATGAAAAGATTCCGCGACGACTGAGCGTCTCACGCATCAGCCAGCGTTGCACCCGTTGCGACAACGGACGCACCACGCGCTCATCAACATAACGACGGCCAATGTCGACGAGGCGTCCGTAACGAACGCCAGACGGACAAGTGGACTCACAATTGCGACAGGTAAGACAACGATCAAGATGGCTCTGTGTTTTTTCAGTGACCGGTGCACCTTCGACCATCTGCTTCATCAGGTAGATGCGACCACGCGGGCCATCGAGCTCATCACCCAGAACCTGATACGTCGGACATGTGGCCGTGCAGAAACCGCAATGCACGCACTTGTTAACGATGGACTTAACCGCGTCAATGTCGCGATCATTCTTGAATTCGGAAACGATATTGATCTGCATCTTATAAGCCCTGATAGAGGCGCCCCGGGTTAAATACCCCGTGCGGATCAAACGTATTTTTCAGGCGATGGTGGATCGCCAGGAGTGCCGGCGGCAACGCATCAAAGACATCGCCAACGGCGTGCTGATTATTAAACTGAACGGCATGACCACCCACGCTACGGGCAAGCTTGCGAATAGTTTCCGGTGCGGCATTACTCCACAACCAGCGTTGCGCGCCACCCCATTCGATGAGCTGCATGTCTGCACCAGACACTTTAGCGTCAATCGCTGGCGCGATGGCAGGTAGCGACAAGCGCCACAACTGGCGCCCACCTGCGGCGCCCTGTGCCCTATCGAAGAACGGATGTGTCTGATCCTGCAAATCGCCCCAGAGCTTCGCTGCCATTTCTGGTGGCAGCTTGGTGCCGCCCAGCTGGTCTTCGGCAGAAGCCACTGCGGCACGCGCCCCGGCCAATCGCAAACTCAAAATACCTTGACTCCAGACACTGCCGCTAATAGGCAACGGTTTTGCAGACCACGCATTCACCTGGTGAATCGCGGCTGCTTCAGACAATTCGAAGCATAAGGTGCTTTGTGCTGGCGGGATCGGCAACACCTTCAGCGACACCTGTGTGATTAGACCAAGCACACCGAGCGAGCCCACCATCAGGCGCGACACGTCGTAGCCGGCCACGTTCTTCATCACCTGGCCGCCGAACTTCAGTACATCGCCTTTGCCGTCAATCATATGCAGGCCGAGCACAAAATCACGCACACCACCGGCATAAGGCCGTGCCGGACCCGAAAGGCCCGCGGCAATTACGCCACCCAGGGTTGAATCGATTGCATAGCGAGGTGGCTCGAAAGGCAACATCTGTCCGCGTTCAGCCAGGGCTTTTTCCAGATCGGCAATCGTCGTACCAGCACGTGCAGTCAGCACAAGTTCCGCCGGGTCATAATCCAGTATGCCGGTATGGTCTGTAGTGCTAAGCGTTTGTTGCACTTCGACGGCATTGCCGTACCAGCGCTTGCTTCCGGCGCCTTCAATAGTCAGCGGTGTCTTTTGCGCCACTGCTTCGCGGATTTGTGCGACAAAGTCGTTGGTTAAATCAGCCATATCAATCTCTAGAAGCGGGGCAGATCGGCATGCGGCAACTGGCCGCGATGCACGTGCATACGGCCATATTCAGCACAACGGTGCAGCGTTGGAATCACCTTGTCCGGATTCAGCAGTTTTGCCGGGTCAAAAGCGGCCTTAACGCCAAAGAAAGCATCCCGCTCTTTCTTTTCAAACTGCACGCACATGGTGTTGATCTTTTCGATGCCGACGCCATGCTCACCGGTCACCGTACCACCCAGCGCCACACAGGCTTCGAGAATTTCATTCCCGAAATCTTCTGCACGATGCCACTGATCTTCGTCCGAGCCATCAAACAGAATGAGCGGATGCATATTGCCATCGCCCGCATGGAATACGTTCATACAGCGCAAGCCGTAATGGTCTTCCATTTCCTTGATCTGGTTGAGCAACGTTGCAATGGCTTTCTTAGGGATGGTGCCATCCATGCAGTAGTAGTCAGGTGAAATACGACCCGCTGCGGGGAAGGCATTCTTGCGGCCGCTCCAGAACACCATACGTTCTGCTTCGCTTTGCGATACCTGGATGCGAATGGCACCTGACTGGCGCAATACAGCGCTCATGCGCTCAATTTCTTCGGTAACTTCTTCTTCAGTGCCGTCTGACTCGCAAAGCAAAATGGCTTCTGCATCCAGGTCGTAACCCGCATGCACAAATTCTTCCACCGCGCGCGTGGCGGCTTTGTCCATCATTTCCAATCCGGCAGGGATTAGCCCGGCAGCAATCACATCAGCCACTGCATTACCGGCCTTGGTCATGTCATCAAAGCTGGCCATAATGACGCGAGCAACCGGTGGCTTCGGCACTAGGCGTACCAGCACTTCGGTCACCACGGCCAACATGCCTTCGCTACCGATCATCACGGCGAGCAGATCCAGCCCCGGCGCATCCAGCGCTTCGGTGCCGAATTCAACGACCTCACCATCCATCAAGACAGCACGCACCTGAATCACATTGTTCACGGTGAGCCCATACTTGAGGCAATGCACACCACCCGAATTCTCGGCAACATTGCCACCGATTGAACAGGCGATCTGGCTGGAAGGGTCTGGTGCGTAATAAAGCCCATAGGGCGCCGCTGCATCTGAGATGGCGAGGTTGCGCACACCCGGCTGCAAGGTCGCTCTGCGACTCAGCGGATCAATGTCCAGAATCTGATTCATTTTGGCGGTCGACAACACAATGCCTTCTTTAATAGGCATGGCACCGCCGGACAAGCCAGTACCCGCGCCACGCGGGACAACCGGCACACCGAACTCGTGGCATGTTTTCAATACAGCCTGAACCTGGGCTTCGTTTTCAGGCAAAACCACAGCCAGCGGCAGGGTGCGGTAGGCCGCGAGGCCATCACACTCGTAAGGAGCGGTGTCTTCCTTTTGCCAAAGCAGATTGGCAGCTGGCAGCACTTTCTGTAAAGCCTCAACCAATCTCTGCTGATTAGCGCTCATGACGCCCCTTTATCGCTGAATGGGTAAGAAGCCCCACGCCGAGGCTTTTAATAGATTATAAAAAGTCTCCGGCACTGCAATATGATAGTTTTTCTTCTAGTGCATGAGTTTTATTCAGCTGACTGCCCCAAGGAGTCGACCAGCCATTCAATAAATGCTGCGCACTCCCAGCGCTCCGCTACACCGGGCTTCCAGCAGAGGTAGTGATGGTTCGGTGCCGCAACAGTTCGATCCGATAGCCGGACAAGGCGCCCAGCGTCTAACCAGGCCGCACCGAGCGTGGTGCGCGCTAGGCAGACGCCTAACCCCGCGGCCGAAGCATCATAAAGCATGCCGAGATCATTAAACTTCGCCGTGGTTTGTAACCGCGTCTTATCTAATCTACAGCTATCAAACCAGGTTTCCCAAGGCTCCAGTTCACTATGGATCAGCAATGCTCTCGCCACCTGTTCCTCATTATCAAAACCACCGAGGCTACCGACTTCATTCAGGTAGTTCGGGCTACAAACCGGTGTCGCATGATCTGACAACAGATGTACTGATTCGCGATCTGCAAAAGGGCCGATACCAAAGCGAACTTCGAGATCAGTCTCCTGCGAAACCACATTAAACAATGGGATAGACACCTGCAAAACCAGATCGATTTCCGGGTAGGCATAGCGAAACAACGGCAGGCGCGGCATCAGCACCTGTCGGGAAAAGGTGGGCGTTACGGCAATCCGCAACTGGGTTCGAGCATCCTGAGTGGCAGCAGGTTCCGCGACTTGCAGAATCGCAAGCGCTTCGCGCACCCGTTTGAGGTATGCCTCCCCCTCGGGCGTCAAGCTGAAGTCCTTACGCACAAAAAGTTTGAACTTAAGCTGGGTCTCAATCTGACGAATCCGGTGGCTAATGGCACTGGGCGTGATGTGTAACTCGTCCGCCACCTGCGTAACGTTTCTGTGCCGTGCCAATGCCTCGAAAGCCAACAGGCCTTGAATATTGGGAACTCTTGGAATCATCACCATTGTTTGTCGCCGTTTATTCGCTTTGACCCGACAATTGCTCAAGTAGCTTGAGTACAGCGATCGAGTCCTGTTCGCCAAGACCAGACCCCACCATTGCCTTGAACATCTGCGCCGTGGCCGCCGATGCGGGTAGATACAGACCGAGATCATGTGCCGTCTGCATCACGATGTTCATATCTTTCTCATGCATCCAGCTCTTGAAGCCTGGCTTGAAATTCCGGTCGATCATGCGCTGACCATGGTTTTCAAGGATCTTGGAACCGGCAAAGCCACCCATCAGGGCTTCGCGCACCTTCGCTGGATCGGCACCATTCTTCTTGGCAAAAGCCATCGCCTCGGCTACGGCCAGCACACCAACCCCAGTCAGAATCTGATTTGCTGCTTTTGCTACCTGACCAGCCCCAGAAACACCAATGTGCACGACATTCTTGCCCATACAGGCAAATAGCGGTGCCACCTTATCGAAAGCGGTTTTATCGCCACCAACCATAATCGACAACGTGCCCGCTACGGCACCGACTTCACCACCGGATACCGGTGCATCTAGAAATGTGACCCCTTGAGCGGCCAGATCTGCGCCAATGCTTTTAGCAGCAGCAGGTGGGATCGTGCTCATATCAACTGCGATCAAGCCTGGGCGCTTGCTCTGCACAACACCGCGGCTGCCCAGCATAACTTCACGCACATCCGGCGCATCGGCCACCATGGAAATTACAACATCGGCGGCAGCGGCAACATCGGACGGGCTTTCAGCACCTTGCGCACCAGCCTCGATCAGCGGCACCATCGACTCCTGGCGACGCGCCCAGACGATCACCTCTTTGCCGGCCTTCAGGAGATTGAGCGCCATCGGACGTCCCATGATGCCTAAACCAACAAAACCTACGCGCATAACCGCTCCTGATGAACTTGTTAGCCACTGCCGTGACTATCAGAGGAAAACTTCAAGGATAATGCTTCTCAGTTTCTCACAGTCTATGACCTACTGAACATGCGCATTATTTCTGCCAACCTC
>JBPCSW010000274.1:0-8880 GCA_051006675.1 Fluviibacter sp. | reverse complement strand
AATTTGGTGCACGTGCTGCCGCTGAAAACCTGACCGAAGCCGAAGCTAAGGAAGTTGCTGACAAGCTGAACAAGCTGGGCGTTAAGACAGACGTGCGTGACCAGCTGACGCTCTCACCGCGCGATCTGATTGATGCGATTGCTGTGCTGGTCGAGCTGCGCAATGGCCGTGGCGAAATCGACGATATCGATCACCTCGGTAACCGTCGTGTTCGCTCTGTGGGTGAATTGGCTGAAAATCAGTTCCGTGCTGGGCTGGCTCGTGTCGAGCGTGCTGTCAAAGAGCGTTTGAATCAAGCTGAATCAGATAACCTGATGCCGCATGACCTGATCAATGCCAAGCCAATCTCGGCAGCGATCAAAGAGTTCTTCGGCTCCAGCCAACTGTCGCAGTTTATGGACCAGACGAACCCGCTGTCGGAAATTACCCACAAGCGTCGCGTATCGGCTCTTGGCCCAGGTGGTCTGACCCGCGAACGCGCCGGCTTCGAAGTGCGTGACGTACACCCAACGCATTATGGTCGTGTATGTCCAATTGAAACGCCGGAAGGCCCGAATATTGGTCTGATTAACTCGCTTGCCTTGTATGCGCGAGTTAACGACTACGGATTCATTGAAACACCCTACCGTAAAGTGGTTGATAGCCGCGTAACCTCGGAAATCAACTACCTGTCGGCGATTGAAGAAGGCCAGTACGTCATTGCTCAGGCAAATGCCGGTATGGACGCCAAGGGCAACCTGACCGATGAACTGGTTACTTGCCGTCACAAGGGCGAAGCCCTGTTGGAACCAGCCGCTCAGGTTCAGTACATGGACGTTGCGCCATCGCAGATCGTTTCCGTGGCTGCCTCGCTCGTCCCATTCCTTGAGCACGATGATGCGAACCGTGCATTGATGGGCGCTAACATGCAACGTCAGGCAGTACCTTGCCTGAGCCCGGAAAAACCAGTGGTCGGTACGGGTATCGAACGTACGGTCGCCGTTGACTCGGGCACTGCCATTGTTGCCCGCCGCGGCGGTGTTGTTGACTACGTCGACGCAGGCCGTATCGTGATCCGTGTTAACGATGATGAAGCATTGGCTGGTGAAGTCGGTGTCGATATCTACAACCTGGTTAAGTACACACGTTCTAACCAGAACACCAACATCAACCAGCGTCCGATCGTCCGCATGGGCGACAAGCTGGCTAAGGGTGATGTGGTGGCCGATGGTGCATCAACTGATCTGGGCGAACTCGCTCTGGGTCAGAACATGCTGATCGCCTTCATGCCATGGAACGGCTATAACTACGAAGACTCGATTCTTATCTCCGAGCGCGTTGTTGCAGAAGACCGTTTCACTTCGGTGCATATCGAAGAGCTGACAGTGGTTGCACGTGATACCAAGCTGGGACCTGAAGAAATCAGCCGCGACATTCCATCGCTGGGTGAATCGCAGCTCTCGCGTCTGGATGATTCGGGTATCGTATACATCGGCGCAGAAGTAGAGGCCGGTGACGTACTGGTTGGTAAGGTCACGCCGAAGGGTGAGACCCAACTAACGCCAGAAGAAAAACTGCTGCGCGCCATCTTTGGTGAAAAAGCCTCGGACGTTAAGGACACCAGTCTGCGTGTTTCGTCGGGCATCGCGGGTACCGTTATCGACGTTCAGGTCTTCACCCGTGAAGGCATTGAGCGTGACAAGCGCGCCCAGTCGATCATCGACGATCAACTGCGTCATTACAAGCTGGATCTGGCTGACCAGTTGCGCATTGTTGAGCGTGATGCCTTCGAACGTGTAGCACGTCTGATTATTGGCAAGGTTGCCAATGGTGGGCCGAAGAAACTGGCCAAGGGCACCAAGATTGATCGCGCTTACCTGGACACCGTTGATCAGCATCAGTGGTTCGATATCCGCATGGCCGATGATGACGTCGCCACGCAGCTCGAAGCGCTACGCGATGGTATCGAACAAACCCGTAAGGGCTTTGATGCCGCCTTTGAAGAAAAGCGCAAGAAGCTCACCCAGGGTGATGAACTGCCACCAGGCGTTCAGAAGATGGTCAAGGTATACCTGGCCGTGAAGCGTCGCCTGCAACCCGGCGATAAGATGGCCGGTCGCCACGGTAACAAGGGTGTGGTGTCGCGTATTGTGCCGGTTGAAGATATGCCGCACATGGCCGATGGCCGTCCGGTAGATATCGTGTTGAACCCGCTGGGTGTGCCATCACGTATGAACGTGGGTCAGGTACTCGAAACGCATCTGGGTTGGGCTGCTATGGGTCTGGGCCGTCGCATTGACGAAATGCTGCGTGCAGAACGTAACATCCAGGAAGTGCGTCAGTTACTTGAAAAGATCTACAACCAGAGCGGCCGTATCGAAGACTTCAAGTCCATGACGGACGATGAAATCATGAACCTGGCGCACAACCTGCGCAAGGGTGTGCCGTTTGCCACGCCGGTGTTCGATGGTGCGGCAGAGGCCGAATTGAACGCCATGCTGGAACTGGCGTACCCGGATCAGGTTGCCCGCGATCTGAAGCTGACCTCGACCCGCACACAGATTGAACTGTGTGATGGCCGTACGGGCGAAACTTTCGAGCGTCCGGTGACTGTCGGCTACATGCACATCCTGAAGCTGCACCATCTGGTCGACGACAAGATGCATGCACGTTCGACGGGTCCGTACTCCCTGGTTACCCAGCAGCCGCTGGGTGGTAAGGCGCAGTTCGGTGGTCAGCGCTTCGGTGAAATGGAAGTCTGGGCACTGGAAGCCTACGGCGCATCGCACGTTCTGCAAGAAATGCTCACTGTTAAGTCGGATGACGTTTCTGGCCGGACCAAGATGTACGAAAACATCGTCAAGGGCGACCACAAGATCGAAGCGGCGATGCCGGAATCGTTCAACGTGCTCGTCAAGGAAATCCGGTCGTTGGGTATCGACATCGACCTCGAGCGTAAGTGAGAAATCGTACGACATCGCAGCACCGGCGATAACTTGCCAGCACCGTCTGGCAAGTTATCAAAAGAATCTGGAATTACTCCGTCTGGGAGAAAAGCATGAAAGCATTACTGGATCTGTTTAAGCAGGTAGGACCGGAAGAAGAATTCGATGCGATCACCATCGGGCTGGCATCGCCCGAGAAGATTCGCTCGTGGTCTTTTGGTGAGGTCAAGAAGCCTGAAACCATCAACTACCGTACGTTCAAACCAGAACGTGATGGTCTGTTCTGTGCCAAGATCTTTGGCCCGGTTAAGGACTATGAATGTTTGTGTGGCAAATACAAGCGCCTGAAGCATCGTGGCGTCATTTGTGAAAAGTGTGGCGTTGAAGTCACGCTGGCTAAAGTGCGTCGTGAGCGCATGGCCCACATCGAACTGGCGAGCCCGGTTGCACACATCTGGTTCCTGAAGTCGCTCCCGTCGCGCCTGGGTATGGTGCTGGACATGTCGCTGCGCGACATCGAACGCGTTTTGTACTTTGAAGCCTTTGTGGTCGTTAACCCGGGCATGACCCCGCTATCGCGCGGTCAGATCATGACCGAAGACGATTACAACGCTAAGGTTGAAGAATTCGGTGACGAATTCGACGCCATGATGGGCGCCGAAGGTATCCGCGAAATGCTGCGCTCGCTGGATCTGGATCGTGAAGTCGAACGTTTGCGTTCGGAATTGGCGACAACCGGTTCGGAAGCCAAGAGCAAGAAGCTCACTAAGCGCCTGAAGATTCTCGAAGCATTCCAGCGTTCGGGCATCAAGCCTGAGTGGATGATTCTGGAAGTGCTGCCTGTGCTGCCACCGGATCTGCGTCCGCTGGTGCCACTGGACGGCGGTCGTTTTGCCACGTCGGATCTGAACGATCTGTATCGTCGCGTGATTAACCGTAATAACCGTCTGAAGCGTCTTCTCGAGCTGCGTGCGCCGGACATCATCGTCCGCAACGAAAAGCGCATGTTGCAGGAAGCCGTGGATTCTCTGCTCGACAACTGTCGCCGCGGTAAGGCCATGACGGGCGCCAACAAGCGTCCACTCAAGTCGCTGGCTGACATGATCAAGGGTAAGGGCGGTCGCTTCCGTCAGAACCTGCTGGGTAAACGCGTTGACTACTCGGGCCGTTCAGTCATCGTGGTGGGTCCGCAACTCAAGTTGCATCAATGTGGTCTGCCAAAGCTGATGGCGCTGGAGCTGTTCAAACCGTTCATCTTCAATCGTCTTGAAGGCATGGGTCTGTCGACCACCATCAAGCAAGCCAAGAAGATGGTCGAAAACGAAGAGCCAATCGTCTGGGATATCCTGGAAGAAGTCATTCGTGAACATCCGGTCATGCTCAACCGTGCGCCTACGCTGCACCGTCTGGGTATCCAGGCCTTCGAACCTGTGCTGATTGAAGGTAAAGCCATTCAGTTGCACCCACTCGTTTGCGCGGCCTTCAACGCCGACTTCGATGGTGACCAAATGGCTGTTCACGTGCCGCTGTCGCTAGAAGCGCAGATGGAAGCGCGCACCCTGATGCTGGCCTCGAATAACGTGCTGTCGCCTGCTAACGGCCAGCCGATCATCGTGCCATCGCAGGATATCGTTCTGGGTCTGTACTACGCCACCCGTGAGCGCATCAACGCCAAGGGCGAAGGCATGATCTTTGCCGACGTCGCTGAAGTTGAGCGTGCACTGGCACTGAAGGAGCTCGATCTGCACGCCAAGATTACCGTGCGTCTGAACGAGTGGCAGCCTAAGGAATCGGGTGAAGGTTGGGTTGAAGTAACCAACCGTTACAACACCACTGCCGGCCGTGCGCTGCTGTCGCTGATTCTGCCGAAGGGTCTGCCCTTCAAGGCCATCGACAAGGCGCTGAAGAAGAAAGAAATCTCGAAGCTGATCGATGAATCCTTCCGCCGTTGTGGTTTGAAGGAGACTGTTGTGTTTGCTGACAAGCTGATGCAAAACGGCTTCAAGCTGGCTACCCGCGCCGGCATCTCGTTTGCCTCTTGTGACATGCAAGTGCCGGCCGAGAAGGTCGACATTCTGAATGCCGCACGCGAAGAGATCAAAGAGATCGAATCGCAGTACACCAACGGCCTGGTAACCGGTGGTGAGCGCTACAACAAGGTCGTGGATATCTGGGGCCGTGCTGGCGATCAGGTAGCCAAGGTCATGATGGATCGCCTGGGTAAAGAAGACGTGGTTGATGCCGAAGGCAAAACCGTCAAGCAAGAGTCGTTCAACTCCATCTACATGATGGCCGACTCCGGTGCCCGTGGTTCGGCAGCGCAGATTAAGCAGCTGGCCGGTATGCGGGGCCTGATGGCCAAGCCGGATGGTTCGATTATCGAGACACCGATCTACTCGAACTTCCGCGAAGGTCTGAACGTTCTCGAATACTTTATTTCGACTCACGGTGCCCGTAAGGGTCTGGCCGATACGGCGCTGAAGACCGCGAACTCGGGTTACCTGACACGTCGTCTGGTTGATGTAACGCAGGATCTCGTGATCATCGATGATGATTGCTGTACCGACAATGGTTTCGTTGTCCGTGCCCTCATCGAAGGTGGTGAAGTCATCGAGCCGCTGCGCGATCGCATCCTGGGCCGTGTCACCGCGGCTGATGTGATTCATCCTGAAACACAGGAAACCATCATTGAAACCGGTACGATGCTGGACGAAGATCTGTGTGATCTGATCGACCAGGCTGGCGCCGATGAAGTGAAGGTGCGTACGCCGCTGACCTGTGCTACCCGTTATGGTCTGTGTGCCCAGTGTTACGGCCGCGACCTGGGTCGTGGTTCCATGGTGAACGCCGGCGAAGCGGTTGGCGTGATCGCTGCACAGTCAATCGGTGAACCGGGTACCCAGCTCACCATGCGTACCTTCCACGTGGGTGGTGCGGCATCGCGTGCGGCTGCTGCCTCGCAAGTAGAAAACAAGAGTGCCGGTGTGGTTCGCTTCTCGGCGCTCATGCGTTATGTCACCAACGCCCGTGGCGAAAAGATCGTCATTACGCGTTCGGGTGAAGTGCTGATTACGACCGAACTGGGTCAAGAGCGTGAGCGTCACAAGGTGCCTTACGGTGCAACACTGATGGTGTCGGATGGCGACAACATCAAGGCCGGCACCAAGCTCGCCACGTGGGATCCGCATACCCGTCCGATCATTACGGAATACGCCGGTACCGTCCGCTTCGAACACGTCGAAGAGGGTGTTACCGTTGCCAAGCAGATGGATGACGTGACCGGTCTCGCAACGCTGGTCGCAATCGATCCGAAGCGCGGTGGTAAGGCTCAGAACAAGGGTCTGCGTCCACAGGTCAAACTGCTGGATGCCAGCGGCAACGAAGTGCGCATCGCTGGTTCGGAGCATCCGGTGGCAATCGCCTTCCAGGTTGGTTCGATTATCAGCGTCACCGATGGTCAGCAAGTGGGCGTGGGTGATGTGCTGGCCCGTATGCCACAAGAATCTGCCAAGACCCGTGATATTACCGGCGGTCTGCCGCGTGTTGCCGAGCTCTTTGAAGCCCGCACGCCGAAAGACACCGGTATGTTGGCTGAAGTGACCGGTACCGTCTCGTTCGGTAAGGACACCAAGGGCAAACAGCGTCTGGTGCTGACAGATCTCGAGGGCAACGACCACGAGTTCCTGATTCTGAAAGACAAGCATGTGCTGGTGCACGATGGTCAGGTCGTTAACAAGGGCGAACTGATTGTCGATGGCGAACCAGATCCACAAGACATCCTGCGTCTGAAGGGTATTGAGGAACTGGCCCGTTACATCACCGACGAAGTGCAAGACGTTTACCGTCTGCAAGGCGTGAAGATTAACGACAAGCACATCGAAGTGATCGTTCGCCAGATGCTGCGCCGCGTACAGATTACCGATCCGGCTGATTCGACCTACATCAAGGGCGAACAAGTCGAGCGTTCGGAAGCGCTGATCACCAACGACGCCCTGCGCGCCGAAGGCAAGCGTGAAGCAGAGTTCGAACCGGTGTTGCTGGGTATTACCAAGGCATCGCTGTCGACGGATTCGTTCATCTCGGCCGCATCCTTCCAGGAAACCACCCGCGTTCTGACCGAAGCCGCCATCATGGGCAAGCGCGACGATCTGCGTGGTCTCAAGGAAAACGTCATTGTGGGTCGCCTCATTCCGGCGGGTACGGGTCTGGCTTACCACGCAGCACGCCGTGGCCAGAGCGCCGCTGCAGCGCTGGACGATGCGTTCGAAACGCCGGTCGAAGCAGTGGCCGTCGAAGAAATTGTGGCAGAAGCACCGTCAGCCGATGCTGGCGAGGCAGAAGCCGCCAACTGATTCAGGGGGGTAGGGCGGTAGGTTAATCTAGCCGCCTCTCCCCGGGTCAACCCGGGTTCAGGTTGACGGAAGGCCTTGTGGTGGTTTATCATCGCGGGTTTCTCCGGCTAAGCCGCTCGGTTTTCGTGCGGAACGCTGGTTTTGTAGCAGCGTTTCCGAGGGTTTGCCGGGCCACCCGCAGGGTGTGACCGCAACTTATTTGTAGGAAGAAGGGTGGGTTTCCACCCGGATTTATTGGGGATTTTTAGATATGCCAACCATTAATCAGCTCGTGCGTAAGCCGCGCGTCAAGGTTGAAGCCAAGAACAAGGTTCCAGCGCTTGTAGCTTGCCCGCAAAAACGTGGCGTTTGCACACGCGTTTACACCACAACGCCTAAGAAGCCGAACTCTGCATTGCGTAAGGTTTGCAAGGTTCGTCTGACCAACGGTTTCGAGGTCATCTCGTACATCGGTGGTGAAGGCCACAACCTGCAAGAGCACTCGGTCGTTCTGATCCGCGGTGGTCGTGTTAAGGATTTGCCAGGTGTGCGTTACCACACCGTCCGCGGCTCGCTGGATACCCAGGGTGTTAAGGATCGTAAGCAGTCCCGTTCGAAGTATGGCGCCAAGCGCCCGAAGGCTGCCTAATTTAGGCGCCTGCTGTCCGTTTTCTGAAAGGTAGTTAACATGCCCCGTCGTCGCGAAGTACCCAAACGTGACATCCTGCCGGATCCTAAGTTCGGCAATGTCGACGTATCGAAGTTTGTAAATGTTCTGATGATCTCCGGCAAGAAGTCGGTTGCCGAACGTACCATTTACGGTGCATTCGACCAGATCACCAACAAAGGCGGTCGTGATCCGCTGGAAGTGTTTGCTCAGGCATTGAACAATGCCAAGCCAATGGTGGAAGTTAAATCCCGCCGTGTTGGTGGTGCCAACTACCAGGTGCCGGTCGAAATTCGTCCGTCGCGTCGTATGGCGCTGGCTATGCGCTGGTTGCGCGATGCTGCCCGTAAGCGTTCGGAGAAATCCATGGGCGCCCGTCTGGCTGCTGAACTCGTTGAAGCTGCAGAAAACCGTGGTGGCGCTGTCAAGAAGCGTGACGAAGTACACCGCATGGCAGAAGCCAACAAGGCCTTCTCGCATTTCCGCTTCTAAGCTGTTTCTGAATTAATTTTTGTAAAGGTTGTATCGTGGCTCGCAAGACACCCATCGAACGCTATCGCAATATTGGTATTAGTGCCCACATCGACGCCGGTAAGACGACGACGACCGAGCGGATTCTTTTCTACACCGGAGTGAACCACAAGATCGGCGAAGTGCACGATGGTGCCGCGACGATGGACTGGATGGAGCAGGAGCAGGAACGTGGTATTACCATTACCTCGGCTGCGACCACCTGTTTCTGGAAGGGGATGGATGCCTCGCGTCCGGAACACCGTATCAACATCATTGATACCCCGGGACACGTGGACTTCACCATTGAAGTCGAACGTTCGATGCGCGTTCTTGATGGCGCCGTCATGGTTTACTGCGCTGTCGGTGGTGTACAGCCGCAATCGGAAACCGTGTGGCGCCAGGCCAACAAGTACAAAGTGCCGCGTCTGGCCTTCGTGAACAAGAT
>JBPCSW010000273.1:0-9254 GCA_051006675.1 Fluviibacter sp. | reverse complement strand
GTCGACACCTTCTGGTCGCCATGCATCAGAACGATGAGCGGTTTCTTGAGCTCGTTTTCCATGACCAGCGTTTTAACGACGGCGTGCTCATCAACCCCCAGCTCTCTGGCGGAAACGCTTGTGCCACCGTGCACCTCATAGGCATACAGGTGGTCGCTGAACGCCACGCCGTTCGCCTTCAGAAACAGGGTTGCTTGGGTGGTAGGGCCCTTGGTATCTTTCATAGATAAGCGTTAACGTTTCGCCTGTCCCTGTTTGATCGGGTCAAGCAAGCCACGCAGATCGTTATGATCGATCGTGTGCATCAGTTCCAGCAACTGGCCAATCTCGCCGTCCGGGAAACCCTCACGCGCAAACCATGCCAAGTAATTACCCGGCAGATCAGCCAGCACGCTTCCTGCATGTTTGCCAAAGGGCATCTTCCAGGAAATGAGCTTCTCAAGAGCGTCTGGATTCACACCAATTCAACCCAACAGAATATCTAGACAAAATAAAAGGGCAGGCGATGAGCCTACCCTTTTCAATTTATACAACTAAATTACTGAAGGTTTTCCAGACGTAGACGCGTCACAGCACCCTTAACCACAGGCAGCTTGCCGATCACGTCCATGGCATTTAACACATCTTGCTCGCGGCACACGTGGGTCAGGATGATCAGATCGGTCTGGTCTTCGCCTTCTTCAGGCTCACGCTGCAGCAAGGCATCGATCGAGATGTTGCGGTCAGCCAGAATGCGGGTGATTTCAGCCAGTACGCCAGGCTGGTCGGCCACTTGCAGACGCAGGTAATTGCCACACTCGATCTCGCCAATCGGCAGAATCGGCAGATTAGCTAGTGCGTCCGGCTGGAAGGCCAGGTGTGGCACGCGGTTTTCCGGGTCGGCGGTCGAGAGACGGGTGACGTCAACGACGTCGGCAATCACGGCCGAAGCGGTCGGCTCAGCGCCGGCACCCTTACCGTAATACAGCGTCGAGCCCACGGCATCAGCCTGAACCAACACGGCGTTCATAGCACCTTCCACATTGGCGATGAGGCGCTTGGCCGGTACCAGTGTCGGATGCACACGCAGCTCGATACCGTTGTCGCGACGACGGGTAATACCCAGCAGCTTGATACGGTAGCCCAATTGCTCGGCGTATTTGATATCAACGGCATCCAGTTTGGAAATGCCTTCGATGTGGGCTTTGTCGAATTGCACCGGAATACCGAAAGCCAACGACGACAGCAGCGTAATCTTGTGAGCCGCATCAACGCCTTCAACGTCAAAGGTCGGATCCGCTTCGGCATAACCCAGACGCTGGGCTTCTTTCAGCACGTCGGCAAAGGCCAGGCCTTTGTCGCGCATTTCCGACAGGATGAAATTGGTGGTGCCGTTAATGATGCCGGCTACCCACTGGATGCGGTTAGCCGATAGGCCTTCACGCACGGCTTTGATGATCGGGATACCGCCAGCAACCGCTGCTTCGAAGGCCACCATCACGCCCTTTTCCTGAGCCTTGGCAAAAATCTCGGTACCATGCACGGCCAGCAGCGCCTTGTTCGCAGTGATGACATGTTTACCATTTTCGATGGCTTTGAGCACTAGCTCTTTAGCAACGCCATAGCCACCGATCAGTTCGATAACGATATCGACATTCGGGTCGGTCACAACCGCAAACGCATCGTCCGTTACCTTGACCTTGCCGCCAGTCAGTTCCTTGGCGCGGGCAACATCCTTATCGGCCACCACGGTAATTTCAATCGGGCGCCCTGCACGACGGGTAATTTCTTCGGCATTACGGGTCAGCACGTTAAACGTACCACCGCCGACAGTACCGATTCCCAAAAGACCTACACGCATGGCTTGGATTGGTTTCATTGCTATCCCTTTGTCTCTTTAATTCAAATGGTGATTAAGCTTTCGCCGCACGGCGGCGATACTGTTCCAGAAAACGGGCGAGACGACCAATGGCTTCGGCCAGGTCGTTTTCGTGGGGCAGGAAGACCACGCGGAAGTGATCCGGGTGCGGCCAGTTAAAGCCACTACCCTGCACCAGCAGAATCTTCTCTTCTTTCAGGAGCTCGAGCATGAACTGCTCATCATCCTTGATCGGGTACATAACCGGATCCAGCTTCGGGAAGAGATACAGTGCACCCTTCGGCTTAACGCAGGTCACCCCCGGAATCTCGGTCAGCATCTTCCAGGCCAGATCCCGTTGACGCGTCAACCGGCCATTCGGGCCGATCAGATCATTAATACTCTGATAACCGCCCAGGGCGGTCTGAATCGCCATCTGCCCCGGCACATTGGCGCACAGACGCATCGACGCCAGCATATTCAGACCCTCGATGTAGTCCTTGGCATGGCGCTTATCACCGGACACAATCATCCAGCCGGAACGATAGCCACACGCGCGATAATTCTTCGACAAACCATTCATGGTGATGCACAACACATCATCAGCCAGACTAGCGATCGATGTGTGCTTATTACCGTCAAACAGTACCTTGTCGTAAATCTCGTCGGCAAACACGATCAGCCCATGTTCACGGGCGATCTGCAGAATGCCTTCCAGAATTTCCTTCGGATACAACGCACCCGTCGGGTTATTCGGATTAATCACCACAATCGCTTTGGTATTGCTCGTGACCTTACTGCGAATATCATTCAGATCCGGATACCACTCGTTGGCTTCATCGCACAGATAATGCACCGGGATACCGCCGGACAAACTGACAGCCGCCGTCCACAATGGGTAATCCGGCGTAGGAATCAGCACCTGATCGCCGTTATTGAGCAGGCCCTGCATGGCCATCACGATCAGTTCTGAAACGCCGTTACCCAGAAAGATATCTTCGACTGTGACGCCCTGGATGCCTTTTTCCTGGCAGTAATGCATGATCGACTTGCGCGGTGCAAACAGACCCAGCGAATCTGTGTAACCGGAGGCATCACGCATATTGCGGATGACATCAACAACAATTTCCTCGGGCGCTTCAAAGCCAAACGGCAGCGGGTTGCCGATGTTCAGCTTGATAACCCGGTGGCCTTCTTCTTCCATCTTCTTGGCCGCCGCCAGCACCGGTCCACGAATGTCGTAGCACACGTTGGCAAGCTTGTAAGATTTGGTAATAGGCTTCATGATCAGTCAGCGGTCGGTTTGAGTCGGAAATTCTGGATGAAAACCGGTTATCCTACTCCTTTTTCAGCCTTCTTGGGCGCTCCGACACCCTGCTGACACCCGTCTGCGGGCTGTTCCAGACTTAACGCAATCCGTCGACCACAAAGATCTCTGATGAAACTGCACCTTGCGCAAAACGCCGGCATACTTGTTTTCAGCAGCCACGGCCCGGGCTATGTTTCCGTAAACGGCACCCGCTACGAAGGCTCTGTGCTGCTCTGCGGCCGCGAGGTTGTTACCGACTGGGCACCTGAAGGCTTCGACGGCCTGAGCGCCAGCCAGTTTGAACGTTTGGCCAGCATGGATGCCGAAATCGTGCTGTTTGGCAGCGGCGAGCGTCAGCGTTTTCCCCGCCCGGAATTGCTTAAGCCATTGATTGCCAAGGGCCTGGGGCTGGAAGTGATGGATACCAAGGCGGCCTGCCGCACTTACAACATACTTGTTGCCGAAGGCCGTAAAGTGGCTTGCGGCATTCTGATCGAAGCCAGCGCATGAACTCTTCTTTTACCTCGCTCCTTTCCGCTTTCTACACCCGGCGTTTTTTGTGGGTGCTCGCCGCCCTATTTACCCTGGCCTGGTTTGGCGTACTGGATTACCGCCATCTGGTGGCCTCGGATGAAGGCCGTTACGGCGAAATTGCCCGCGAGATGTACGCCACAGGGGACTGGATCACCCCCCGCTACAACGGTTACAAGTACTTCGAGAAGCCACCGCTACAAGGCTGGATGACAGCCCTTGCCTACACGCTCTTTGGCGTGGGCGAGTGGCAATCGCGTCTGTGGACCGGCTTCACCGGTTACTTCGCCATTCTGGCTACCGGCTTTACCGCCTGGAAACTGGTCGGAGGCGAGCGCGGCGTTGTTGCTGGCTGGATCTCGGCGATTCTATTGGCCAGCAGCCCAATGTGGAGCGTCGGCGGCCACTTCAACACCCTGGATATGGGGCTATCAAGCATTCTTAGCTGCGCCCTGTTCAGCCTGCTTCTGGCCCAGCGCGATCACATCTCCGCCAAAGCCCGCCGTAACTGGATGTGGCTCTGCTGGGCCTTCATGGCACTGGCCGTGCTATCCAAAGGCCTGATCGGTCTCGTTATTCCAGGCATGGTGCTCGTGGTCTACACCCTCACCACCTGGAACTGGGCCCTCTGGAAACGTCTGCACGTTTTCTCGGGGCTGGTCGTTTTTATGCTGATCACAGCGCCCTGGTTCATTCTGGTGTCGATCAAGAACCCGGAGTTTGCTCACTTCTTCTTTATCCACGAACACTGGGATCGCTTCACCAAAGACGGCCACAACCGCAAAGGACACCCGCTTTATTTCGTCCCGCTAATCCTGGTCGGCTTTATTCCCTGGCTACTGCAATTGGCGCAAGGCTTTATCAGCGCCTGGAAAGAACGCCGGGGCGAAGCCCAGGTTTCAGCCGTTGCCGGCTTCCACCCACTGTGGCTGGCGGCTGTCTGGGCCATCATGGTCTTCCTGTTCTTCAGCAAATCACAGTCTAAGCTGCCCGGCTATATCATGCCGATCTTCCCCGCCATATCTCTACTGGCGGGTGTGGCAATGACCAACGCCTTCGAGCGCATGAGCGTGGCCGGTGAAGACCGCAGCTGGAAACGCCAGATGGTTTACATGACCCTACTGGTGCTGGCTGGCTTTATCGCGCTGCCTTATACCTACCAGCTGGGCAAAGCCCCCTACGAACAACTGGAGTACCAGGAATACACCATCTGGATTGCCGTAGCGCTAGTCGCCGCACTTGCCACTATGATTTACGCCTGGACGGCCATACGCGGCTTTGAACACAAAGATCCGGCACACCGTCTGCGCCAGCTGATGGATGGCCTGCTGCGCACCGCCATTGCTTTTTATATCCTCGTCCAGATTGTTGGCCTGGGTCACGACACCCACGGCCGCTCGATCTCGGGCGCCGATCTGGCTGTTGCCGCACGTCCTTACATTAAAGACGACACCCCGGTGTACTCGATCCGCATGCTGGATCACACCTTCCCGTTCTACATCCAGCACCCCACCATCATGGTCGACATGCAGGATGAGTTGGAGTTTGGCATCAATCAGGAGCCAGATACCTGGGCACCTAAAGTAAGCGATTTCGCGGTGCGCTGGCAAAAGGACAGTGCGCCAGTG
Organism: Fluviibacter sp.; assembly: GCA_051006675.1. Taxonomy (GTDB): domain Bacteria; phylum Pseudomonadota; class Gammaproteobacteria; order Burkholderiales; family Rhodocyclaceae; genus Fluviibacter. Next base: position 3,949 of record JBPCSW010000273.1, on the reverse strand, counting down.
GTTGTGGTGCCGCTCCAGTATCTGGATGAGATCGCCGCCCTTAAACTACCGATGGCTGAAGTGGGCCGCGATACACGCCGTGCAGTTTTCGTGAAACCCACGCATAACCCGGCACCACCCGCTCAACCTTATACCCCTCCGGTGAACTAATGACGCTTGGTACTTTTGGCTTTCTCTTTACCGGCATTCTGCTCAATGCCGCTGCCCAGCTGTTGCTCAAAGCAGGCGTACGCAACCTGGGTGAGTTATCGCTATCCATCGACACCTTCTTCAGCACCGCACTGTCTGTTGGCACCCAGCTCCCCATCATTGGTGGCCTGTTCTGCTACGGCATCAGCGTTTTTGTGTGGATCATCGGTCTTTCACGCGTTGACGTCACCATCGCCTACCCGATGCTATCGCTGGGCTACGTGATCAACGCCGCCCTCGCCTGGTATCTGTTTGGCGAAGTCATGAGTATGCAGCGCATTATCGGTATGACGGTCATTCTGATCGGCGTCTGGATCCTCGCCCGCTCATAAGCCTCGGGCTGGTAAAATGACGGCCATGGAAAAACTGACGCCGTTCGACCCGCCTATCCCGTTTACCCGCCCCACGCTCGACGAGGCAACCATTGCCAGCGTTGGAGATGTGCTGCGCTCTGGCTGGATTACCTCGGGCCCGAAGGTGCAGGAATTTGAATCGGAGCTTTCTGGTTTCTTTGGTGGACGTCCGGTACGTGCGTTCTCCAACGGCACCGCCACTATGGAAGTGGCGCTGCGTATTGCCGGCATCGGCCCCGGTGACGAAGTCATCACGACCCCGATTTCCTGGGTCGCTACCAGTAACGTCATTCTCAACGTGGGCGCCACACCGATCTTTGTCGATATCGACCCGGTCACCCACAACATCGATCTGGAACAGGTCGAAGCCGCCATCGGCCCCAATACCAAAGCCATCATGCCCGTGTATCTGGCCGGCCTGCCGGTAGACATGGTGAGCTTGTATGACATCGCTAGCCGCCACAAACTGCGCGTCATTGAAGATGCTGCACAGGCATTGGGTTCATCCTGGCATGGCTCACGCATTGGTGCCGTAGGCGATTTAATCAGCTTTAGCTTCCAGGCCAATAAAAACCTGACCACGATTGAAGGTGGCTGCCTCGTTTGCAACAACGATGATGAAGCTCGTCTGGCCGAAAAACTCCGTCTGCACGGCGTTACCCGTACCGGCCTCGATGGCATGGATGTCGACGTACTCGGCGGCAAATTCAACCTTACCGATGTCAACGCAGCGATTGGTCTGCAGCAGCTGAGCAAGCTGGGCGACTTCCAGGATCAACGCGCCAAACTGGCACAACGCTACTTTGACGGCTTCGCCAAAACCAAGGTCGTTGAACAAGGCCTCGAACTGCCCGTTGCCGATTTTGCACACAGCAACTGGCACATGTTCCAGATCGTGTTACCGCTGGATCGACTCGACACAGACCGCGCCGGCATCATGGCCGACCTTAAAGCCCTCGGCATTGGCACCGGTTTGCACTACCCGCCGATCCACCTCTTCAGCCTTTATCGCGAACGTGGTTTCACCGAAGGCATGTTCCCGATTGCCGAACGCATTGGCCGCAGCATCGTTACGCTGCCGCTCTTCCCGACTTTGACCGAATCTGATGTTGATCGCATTGTTGCCGCTGTGGCACACGTGCTGGAGACCCACCTGAAATGAGCGAACAGACCAACGACCTTAACGCGCAGAGCGGCCTGGAACTGAACGTACCCGCCGGCAACCCGGCCGTCGAACCGCCAGAGCTGAGCGTCGTTATCCCGGTTTATAACGAAGAAGCCGGCCTACAAACACTGTTCGATCGGCTCTACCCGGCACTCGACGCCCTGCACGCCCGCTACGAAGTAATCTTCATTAATGACGGCAGCCGTGATCGCTCACCCCTAATTTTGTCCGATCAGTACCGCAAGCGTCCGGACGTCACCCGTGTGGTGCTGTTTAATGGCAACTATGGCCAACACATGGCCATCATGGCTGGCTTCTCGCAAGCCCGCGGTCAATCGGTTATTACGCTTGATGCTGACCTGCAAAACCCGCCAGAAGAAATCGGTAACCTGCTGGCCAAGCTGCGCGAAGGTTACGACTATGTCGGCACCATCCGTCAGAACCGTCAGGACAGCTGGTTCCGTCGTCACGCCTCGCGTGCCATGAATAACCTGCGTGAAAAAATTACGCACATCACCATGACAGACCAGGGCTGCATGCTGCGCGGTTACAGCCGTGAAGTCGTGCAGATGCTGAACCAGTGTGAAGAAGGTCGCACCTTTATTCCGGCACTGGCCTATACCTTTGCCAGCCGCCCGATTGAAATTGAAGTAGCGCACGAAGAACGCTTCGCCGGTGAATCCAAGTATTCGCTGTACAGCCTGATCCGTTTGAACTTTGATTTGGTCACCGGTTTCTCGACCATGCCGCTGCAGGCCTTCTCGCTGCTCGGCGTGCTGCTGGCTCTGGGCTCAACTGCCCTCTTCTTCCTGCTGCTGCTTCGCCGCTTCGTATTCGGCGCCGAAGTCGAAGGCGTGTTCACCTTATTCGCACTTGTCTTTGCACTTATTGGCGTACTGCTGTTTGGTGTTGGCCTCCTGGGTGAATACATCGGCCGCATCTACGAACAGGTGCGTGGCCGCCCACGCTTCGTCATCCAGGCCATCCTGGAACAGGATCGTTAAGCGCATGAAGGCCGTTGTTTTTGCGTATCACGAGGTCGGCGCCCGCTGCCTGCAGGCGCTGCTCGATGGCGGCGTCGACGTACAGCTGGTCATCACCCACACCGATGACCCCAACGAACGCATCTGGTTTACCAGCGTGGCCGAACTTGCCACTAAAGCCGGCATTCCGGTTATTACGCCGGAATCAGCCAGCGAACCGGATGTCCAGGCACGCATCACCCGCATTAACCCGGATTACATTTTCTCGTTCTACTACCGCCAGATGATTCCCATGTCGGTGCTGAATCTGGCCAAGATCGCGCCACTCAACATGCATGGTTCGCTGCTGCCCAAGTATCGCGGCCGCGTGCCCATCAACTGGGCTGTACTGCATGGCGAAACCGAAACTGGTGCCACCCTGCACGTGATGGCTGAAAAGCCGGATGCGGGAGACATCGTCGCCCAGCAAGCTGTGCCCATCGGCCCGGACGAAACGGCTGGTGAAGTCTTTGCCCACGTTACAGCGGCGGCCGCCCAAACCCTGGCCGGTGTATTACCGCAGCTGCTGAAGGGTGAAGTGCCCCGCCGCCCGAACAATCTGGCCGAGGGCAGCTATTTTGGCGGCCGCAAGCCCGAAGATGGCCGTATTCACTGGGATCAGACCGCCGCGCAGGTTTATAACCTCATCCGCGCCGTGGCCCCGCCCTACCCGGGTGCGTTCGCGGATATCCAGACTACCAGCGGCATCCAGCGCATTACCGTCAACGCCGCCCGCCGCCTAGACACCCTTTTCGACCTAAAACCCGGCCTTTACCGGATCGATTCCAAGGTAATCGGGGTCTGCGGTGATAAGATGGCGGTTGAACTTACCGATTTCACACCAACTACTTTCGACCCGACCACACTATGAAAAAAGTCCTCATCCTCGGCGTCAACGGCTTCATTGGCCACCATCTTTCCAAGCGCATCCTGGAAACGACCGACTGGGAAGTCTATGGCATGGATATGCAGGCAGATCGCCTGGCTGATGTTATCGGCAATCCGCGTATGCACTTCTTCGAGGGTGATATCACCATCAATAAAGAGTGGGTCGAGTACCACGTTCGCAAATGCGATGTGATTCTGCCGCTGGTCGCCATTGCTACCCCGGCCACTTACGTACAGCAGCCGCTGCGCGTATTCGAACTGGACTTAGAAGCCAAACTGCCGATCGTTCGCTCTGCCGTTAAGTACGGCAAGCACCTGGTCTTCCCATCGAC
>JBPCSW010000272.1:0-4614 GCA_051006675.1 Fluviibacter sp. | reverse complement strand
CCACAGGCGGACAGCCGCATCGACGGTGCCTTGCGCATCGTGTGCCAGGGTGGGGGAGACCTCGAAGCTGACATAGCCCTGCGCGCCATCGGTGGCATCCCACAGGGGGCGGAACAGGTCACAAGCCGCCTGGATATCGGGCTGCACCACCGTTTCGAAACGGACTTCCGGATTGGCTTCCAGCATCTTGGCCGCGGCAATCGCCGGGGCGTAAGCCGGATCTTTACTCAGGGCTTGCTGGAAGATCGCCGGGTTAGACGTTAAGCCGGCTACGGCGTGGTCGTTGATCCAGCTTGCCAGGGTGCCGCTTTCAATCAGCGCCCGGGATAGCGTATCTAGCCAGATCTGTTGGCCGAGTTGAGCGGTGGCGGCAATACGGCTAGGAGCTTGTGTGTGCTTGGTCATGGCGGTTTTAAAGGGTAAAACGGTGAGCGGTCAGCTTCGTGTAAGACTAAGGGCGAATTATTGCGTAATTACGGCGTTTCTTTGACTTCATCTTTTAGGGGATGAGGTGGATCTGACGCCGTTTGATGTAATCCGATTTTTATCATAAAAAACGGGTGTAACCATGGTTGCACCCTTGATAAGCATGCCAGAGGAGGCGCGTCACTATGGGCAAGTATCAGGATTTCCACAAGCGTTCGATCGAGAACCGCGATGAGTTCTGGGGCGAACAGGCCAAGCTGGTCGAATGGAATGAGCCGTTCACACAGGTCTGTGATTTTTCGCGTCCGCCTTTCGTGAAGTGGTTTGTGAACGGTAAGACCAACCTCTGCTACAACGCTGTCGACCGCCACGCCGCTGCGCGTCCGAACGACCGGGCTCTGATCTATATCTCGACCGAGACTAACGAAGAAAAGATTTACACCTGGGCCGAGTTCCAGCGTGAAGTCGAGCGCATGGCTGCCATTCTGCAAAGTCAGGGTGTCAAAGAGGGCGATCGCGTTTTGATCTACATGCCGATGATCCCGGAAGCCATTTTCGCCATGCTGGCGACGGTACGTATCGGCGCCATCCACTCGGTGGTGTTCGGTGGTTTTGCTGCCGGTTCGCTCGCCACCCGTATCGACGATGCCAAACCGAAGGTTATGGTGACGGCCGATGCCGGTATGCGCAACGGCAAGCCAGTACCGTACAAGCATCTGGTGGACGAAGCCCTGAGCCTGGCCGAGTTCCCGCCGGCCAAGGTGGTGATCGTTGATCGTGGTCTGGATAAAGGTTTCCCTAAAGTTGCCGGCCGTGATGTGGATTACGCCGAGCTGCGCGCACAACACATGGATGCCAAGGTGCCGTGCGTCTGGGTCGAGTCATCGCACCCGTCCTACATTCTTTACACCTCGGGCACCACGGGCAAGCCAAAGGGTGTGCAGCGTGACACCGGTGGTTACCTCGTGGCGCTGGCCGCGTCGATGAAGCATATTTACCTGGGTGGCCCGGGCGAGACCTTCTTCTCGACCTCGGACATCGGCTGGGTCGTGGGTCACTCGTACATCGTGTACGGTCCGCTGATCGCCGGTATGGCGACGGTGGTGTACGAAGGCACACCGCTGCGTCCGGATCCGGCCATCTGGTGGCAGATCGTTGAGAAATACAAAGTCAACGTCATGTTCTCGGCACCGACGGCTGCCCGCGTGTTGAAGAAGCAAGATCCGGCCTACATGAAGAAGCATGATCTCTCCAGCCTCAAACACATCTTCATGGCCGGTGAGCCGCTGGACGAGCCAACCCACGAATGGTTCATGGGCGAGTTGAACAAGCCGGTCATTGATAACTATTGGCAGACCGAAACCGGTTGGCCAATGATTGCCGCCGTACCGGGTGTCGAAAAGACCCCGATCAAGTACGGTTCGCCGTCGTTCCCGGTCTATGGTTATGACCTGCGCATTTTCCGTGAAGACGGTAGCGAGTGCGGTCCGAACGAGAAGGGTATTGCTGCCGTGGTACCGCCGCTGCCACCGGGCTGCCTCTCCACCGTGTGGGGTCAGGACGAGCGTTTCGTCAGCACTTACTTCAGCCTGTTCAAAGATCCGCTGGTGTATTCGTCGTACGACTGGGCCATTAAGGACGACAACGGTTACTTCACCATCCTGGGTCGTACCGATGACGTGATCAACGTGGCCGGCCACCGCCTGGGCACCCGCGAAATCGAAGAAGCCGTCCAGAACCACAAGGCGATTGCCGAAGTGGCCGTGGTCGGCGTCGAAGACAAGCTCAAGGGGCAGGTGCCAATCGCCTTCGCCGTCGTCAAGGACGCGGGCGTCGTTGATTCCGCCGACAAGGTCAAGGCGCTCGAGAAGGAAGTCATGGGCACTGTCGATGGCATCCTGGGGGCGATCGCACGACCGGGCCGGGTCTACTTCGTGACCGCGTTGCCAAAGACGCGTTCGGGCAAGATGCTGCGTCGTTCGCTGCAGGCACTGGCTGAAGGCCGTGATCCGGGCGATCTGACCACCATCGATGATCCGTCAACCATTGAAAACATCAAGAACCTGGTTGCTGCTGGCTAATTGATTGTTGCTTCAAGTAAAACGGCCAGTCATACGACTGGCCGTTTTGTTTGCACTACGCCCCCTCCATTACTTCAAAAAGAGGTCTGTCCCGTCATAGTTTCTGTTTGAATCCAGAGCTTTCATGGAGACTACCTTGATCTCTTTAAGCGCACTTAGCTTGTTCACGTCGAACTTTGTGAAATTCAAATTGTTGATGGTTCGAATATAGAAGTGGTTCTGGGTCAGATCTCGCAAGACCGTCCAATTAGTAACCTCTCCTACAGGTTTCGAGCTCTTGGATGTGCTTAAAGCACGTTCTCCACCCGGCATGTCGGTCTGAGCATCAACGGATATGCCATAAGGGCGGTCGAAGTTATTCATTAAATGACCCACCATCAATATAGCTTGATCAGGTGTTTTTGCTTTGTCTGCAAAGTTTGAGTAGTAGGCAGCCTTCACAAAGCGGCCAGGCGATGTCTGAATGCTTGGAACGGTTGCCATATTGCTCCCGCCATCGAATGTATGCACCTTTAGCTTGTTGAACTGTCCACTGTTTTTGTCGATGTTGGTCAGGTTGGCATAGTTCGCCATGTTTTGCAGATGCCATGGAAAGGGTGGATTGTTGGTCATGACGCCCACGGGGTTGTCATAAACGACCGTTTGCCCGTTGCTCCACTCAATCACAATGCCCGCACCTGTTCGATCAAAAAGTGCGTAGTGTAATGGCATGTTTTCCGTGCCGAGCAAAGGAACAACCGGAAGCCAGATTTCAACCTCCTTGTTGTCCAGTGCCTTTTTAACCTGAGCAACACTCTCAAAATTACCTAGAGCCCAGGTTCCTAAATCTAGCCCAGATAACACTTTGTCCTGAGGGGTTTGCCGTACGTTAGGGCCAACGTTACCGCCCAAAGAGTTCGTTGTAATGGTTAACCCTTGATCATTAATTGCTTCGTGCAGGGCATCCTGTTTGGCATTTGGAACAATGTCCTTCACGGTCACTGCAAAAATTGCATGCTTGGTATTAAAGGTCTTTCCTTGTTTTCCATCCGGTGTAACTGATTCTATTCGTGTGCCGGCAGGGAAATAAACCATCTGGTTTGGTGCATCACCAATGAACTCGAGGGTTCTGCCGGTATAGGCACGCCCCTTGGCATCCGTGTAGAGCATTACAGTGCATGCAGCGGCATTGGAGATTGACGATGTAATTATTAATGACGACAGTAAAACTTTACTGAGTGTTTTTAGTTTCAAGAGAGTCCCCTTTTTTGATTGAAAAACAATTTGTTAGGCTAATTTTTAATCGTAACACTTTCTTCAAGACAGACCCTATCGCAAATCAGCTTATACCTTACTTGACCAGTGTTGATTTGCGGTGAGAAGGATTAGTAACCCTTTTCAACAAACGCAAATGTCAGGCTGAAGAACCCTCCCCAGCCTTGCGGGCTAGCGGGTGTGGGTGTGACCATGTAAGTTGGACCTATTTGCCATTGCAGATTGGATCTGGGCATTTTGATGGTTTTGCCGAAGCTCAGAATAAGCTGGTTATTGTTGTTGCTTGCGCCATTGGTCGGGTTGCCGTTCACCCAGCTCTGCAGACTATAGGTCCAGGCGTTGTCGCTGGTGTAGGAAATTGCTGGATTGTAGAAATAAACATTCGCTGTCCCCGCAGATGTGTTCTTGCCAACGCCCCAAGCGTTATAGGCGGTCCAGCCAATGACCCAATGCTTCGGTTCGTAGAATAATCCATAAGAAACCCCCAGCCCCGTCTGTTGGGAGCCTGCACTGGGGTTGGCCGTCGGCATTTGGATAAACGGCCCGGCACCAAATATCAAATTGGTTGTTTTGACTGCGTAATAGGTCGCCAACTGTAATGGCATGGCCTGATTGGATGTCTGTTGATTCTGAGCGTTGATGTTGTCCATGAACATCGGATTTAGGATGATCCCGGACTGATCTCCCGTCACAATGGGGATGAGCGGATCAAACTGAAATTGTGCTTGTGTGTAATTCTGGTTGGGTTGTCGGTTTTGGTTGTAGTTATACGAGAGCGGCAACTGGATCATGGGGTGAAGCTTGGCCTGGATCTTTTGTGCCACCTTGTCGGTGGGTGTCATCGAATCACCGT
>JBPCSW010000271.1:0-3369 GCA_051006675.1 Fluviibacter sp. | reverse complement strand
ATGTCTCGCCAGTCTTGCCGAGACCCTCGTCCTCCCATTGGCGGTCTCCTGTCATCACCTTGTTGATGCCTTCGGATGACAACTGCAGAGCGAGCACGCCGTGGATGCCCCCAGCGTCGCCGAGCGGTGTCAGCACCCAGGGCGTCGGTGCTCCGTAGGCCGGCGCGTAGTTCTCGAAATCAGTGAAGATCACGTCATCGACAGATGTCGATCGCATGGCCTTGCGGTAAGCCTCTGCAAGCCTGGTTGTCGTGTAGGGGGCAGTCAGAACATTGGCACCCAGGTCGATCTGCTTATAGGCCGAGTAGACGACGTTACCCTTGGTATCGAGGAGCATGGCGTCGTCGAAGCCGAAGCGTTCGGCAAAGTCGGCGAAGAACGACTGATATCGCTGATTGAATTCGGTCCAGTCGCTTGGGTCTCCTGCCGACATGACTTTCACGGCCGCATCGAAATCGCCTCGCGCCGGGACGGTATACGCATTCTGCAGGTAGGTCTGAGCGTTGGAAGTCGGCTTGTACAGGACGGGATCGGCCTTCTCCCCGGTTCCCTTCTCCAGTTCGGGGCCGAAGACATTCGCGTAGTAGCCGGCGACGGCCTCCGCCGCGCCGGGTGGAAGTGGCGATTTCTGAAGGTCCTCGAATGCACCGGAGAAATCCTTCACCGCGGTGATCGCGGCGTTCGAATGCGTCAGCACGGTCGCCGCATTCTTGATGCTGTCGTAGTACGAGGAGATTTCGCGGTGCCTGGACTCTCTCAATTGGATGAGCCGCTGATACTCGGCGTCGCGCAGCGACCTGGTACCGGACAGATAGCCGATCATCCCGGCGATGAGCACCGACAGCACGCTCACCGCCAGCAGCATGATGAGCAGCTTGGACTGGAACCCCAGCGAACGCAGACCCCGAGACGGGGTGAATCGGACCACGGGCCGGATCGTAGCTCAGGGCGGCTGCGCCGCCGGCCAGTAGCATCAGCGCTGTGACGGCGCCGGACACCCCGCTGTGGCTGTTCGCCGACCAGCTCGGCCCGCGCCTCTACGGCGGCGAACACGCGAAGCGACCGGTCCTGCTCATCGAGGCCGCCTCCGCTCTGCGCCGCCGCCGATTCCACCGCCAGAAGCTCCACCTCGTCGTCTCCGCGCTGCGACACGCACACCGGGACCTCGCCGACCGCTCCACCCTCATCCGGGCCGACACCTACCTCGAGGGGCTGCGCGCCTACGGGCGCCCGGTTCTGGTGCACGAACCGACCTCGCTGGCCGCCGAACGGTTCGTGCATCGGCTGCGTGCCGACGGGCTGGTGGCCGACGTCCTGCCGACTCCCGCTTTCGCGCTGTCGCGCACCGAGTTCGGCGCATGGGCCTCTGACCGCACCCGGTTCCGGCTGGAGGACTTCTATCGCGAACAGCGACGCCGCTTCGGCGTGCTGATGGACGGCGACCAGCCGGTGGGCGGCAAGTGGAACTACGACGCCGACAACCGGGAGGCACCCCCCAAGGGGCAGACGGCGCTGGACGTCCCGCCACCGTTCCGCCCGGTCGAGGACGAGATCGACGATGCGGTGCGCCGCGACCTCGACGAGATGAACCTCGACACCGTCGGCGTCGACGGCCCCCGACTGTTCGCCGTCACGCCCGACGAAGCGGATGAGGCGCTGAAGCACTTCCTCGCACATCGGCTGGCGCTGTTCGGCCGCTACGAGGACGCCATGATGAGCGGTGACTGGGCGATGGCGCATTCGCTGCTGTCGGTCCCGCTCAATCTCGGCGTGCTGCACCCACTCGATGCGGTCCACGCCGCGGAACAGGCCTACCGGGACGGTTCGGCACCGCTGGCCGCAGTCGAGGGCTTCATCCGGCAGATCCTCGGCTGGCGCGAATACATCTGGCAGCTCTACTGGCACTTCGGACCCCGCTACCGGGACAGCAACGCTCTGAATGCGCACACCCCGCTGCCGGACTGGTGGCGGAGCCTGGACGCGGATGCGGTCGAGGCGGAATGCCTGCGGCAGGCCCTGGCCGGGGTCCGTGACCGCGGCTGGACCCACCACATCCCTCGGCTGATGGTGCTCGGCAATCACGCACTCCAGCGGGGATACCAGCCAGGAGAACTCAACGACTGGTTCGCGACCGCCTTCGTCGACGGGTTCGCCTGGGTGATGCCGGCCAACGTGATCGGGATGAGCCAGCACGCCGACGGCGGCCGGATGGCCACCAAGCCGTACACCTCCGGTGGCGCCTACATCAGCAAGATGAGCGATCACTGCCGTGGCTGCCGGTTCGACCCCAAGAAACGCCTGGGTGCCGACGCCTGCCCGTTCACCGCGGGGTACTGGGCCTTCGTCGAGCGCCACCAGGGTCTGCTGGCGGCCAACATGCGCACCGCGCGGGCGGTTTCGTCGATGAAACGCCTGGCAGACCTCGATTCCGTGCTGGAACAGGAACGGCATCGCGAGACCTTCTGAAACATCCGGGGCACCTGGTGGCGATAAGCCGTAGAGGTCCCGGATGGCCACGCTGCGCTATGTTCGAAATGACAGAAAGGTCTGGTCTTGAGAAAGCTCATCCTCGTGATCGCCGGCGCCGTGGCGTCGGGATCTGCGGCCGCTGCCCTGGGTATGGGGGCCAGCACCGCTGATCCGGGGAACGGCAATCTCCTCAACGTGGTGGGTGAGCCGTACGCCAAGGCGGTGGCCATCCTGCACGCCCAGGGCGTCCCGACCACGTTCGGCGGCTCGGTGGGCAGCGACGTTCCCCAGGCACAGTGCGTCGTCAGCAGCCAGAAGGTGCTCAGCAGCCACAAGATGCAGTTGATGCTCGACTGCACCGCCGAAGCTCAGCCCCAGGCCCCGCAGGCTCCGTCCAACGCGTCGGGCAGCCAGAGTCCTTCGGGCAGCCAGAGTCCCGACGACGGTGGCCGGCCGACGCCCGGCGCGCCCGGAGTCGTGACCGTCGTTCCGACCCGCGTGGGCTAAGCGATGGAGATAGATCCGGGACCGGTTCAGATCCAGGCGCGCAACGTCCGCTTCGACGTTTCCGCCTCACCTCTGCACTGGATCCCCGGACACCCGGTGGCCTCCAATGTCATCAGTCTGCTCAATCTGGTGCTGCCGGCCGCCGAACGCTGGTTCGTCGCGACCTACAACGAGGCGCTGCCACTGGTGAAGGATCCTCGATTGGCCGAGGACATGCGCGGCTTCATCGGCCAGGAAGCGGTGCACGCCGACACCCATGAACGCATGCTGCGCGACTGGATGGAGGCCCGCGGTGTCAAGACCGAACCCGTGCTCGAGCTGATCGACTTCGTCTTCGAGAAGATGCTGGCCCCGAGTACCTCCGCAGATCCGAAGCGCCGCTTGAACCACCTC
>JBPCSW010000270.1:0-4593 GCA_051006675.1 Fluviibacter sp. | reverse complement strand
ACAACATCCTGACCAGCATCATCGAGAAGACCGGGCGGCGCGGCACCAAACACTTTGCCGAGTACCGGCTGGTGAAGGAAGCAAAGGGGGCTGTATGAAACTCATAAAAGGAGATTGCCTGCAAGTTCTAAAGACGGTTCCTGACAACTCTGTAGATAGCGTAGTTACTGATCCTCCGTATGAGCTAGGGTTCATGGGGAAAAAGTGGGATTCAACTGGAATTGCGTACAACGTCAGCATGTGGGCCGAATGCCTGCGCGTGCTGAAGCCTGGCGGTCACTTGCTGGCATTCAGCGGGTCACGCACCTATCACCGCATGACCGTTGCTATCGAAGATGCTGGCTTCGAAGTGCGCGATCAGATCATGTGGGTCTATGGCAGCGGGTTTCCGAAGTCGCTGAACCTAAAGGGCGACTGGCAAGGCTGGGGCACCGCATTAAAGCCGGCGCACGAACCGATCTGCGTGGCGCGGAAGCCGTTGATCGGAACCGTTGCAGAAAACGTGCTGAATTATGGTACCGGTGCTCTGAACATCGACGGGTGCCGGGTGGCGACAGACGAGAACCTGAACGGCGGCGCCTATGCGAATGAGCGGCAGGAGAGCGCGAGCGAGTGGGCGAAGTCTGGATCGCTTCACAAGACTACCGGGCAAGAGTTCGTGCAGCCCGCCGGCCGCTGGCCCGCGAACTTTATTCACGATGGAAGTGAAGATGTAGTTTCGTTATTTCCGCATAGTAAGAGCGGTGTAATGAAAATCGGCACCAAACGTGCCGCACAAGATGGCTTCGGTTCTGTTTGTTACGGCACCTATGGCGGCAACGATACCTCTGTTGATATACAGCAAAGCGAAGGAAGCGCCGCCCGTTTCTTCTACTGCGCGAAGGCCAGCAAGAAGGATCGAGATGCGGGGCTGGATGGGTTTGAAAGGCGCGTGATTAACGTCACCGAAGGTCATGGGCGCGGCGACGTGAACACCAGCAAAGGTGATGGCACTGGAATCCGTGAGAACCGACCACGCGCCAATATTCACCCCACCGTCAAACCGACCGACCTGATGCGCTACCTGTGTCGCCTGGTCACGCCGCCTGGTGGCGTCGTACTCGACCCCTTTATGGGTTCAGGTTCAACCGGCAAGGCTGCGACGCTGGAAGGGTTCGATTTTATCGGCATCGAGCGCGAAGCGGAATATCTGGACATAGCCAATGCCAGGATAAATTGCGCAATTCATTCCACAAACATTCCGATTGACGACGGCCAGATAGACCTATTTTCGCACGCCTGTAGTGGTGCGGTTTTAGAACCACAAGCAACAAATATAGAGCAGGGGGTCGTATGACAGACAAGCTCCCATGGTTTCGCATGTATGGCGAAGCCGTTGACGACGAGAAACTGAGGCTCTTGGCCTTTGAGGATCGCTGGCATTTCGTGGCGATCCTGTGCTGCAAAACACAAGGCATCCTCGACGAGGGCAGTGCGATCATGCACCGCAAGGTGGCGGTGAAATTAGGCGTCGATCTGCGCACGCTGGAAGAGATCGTCAGGCGACTAGCTGATGTCGAGTTGATAGACGAAAACACATTGCAACCAATAGCTTGGGAGAATCGGCAATTCAAATCCGACTCGAGCAAAGAGCGCACGAAAGCCTATCGTGAACGCATGAAACGTCACGGTGACGGTGTTGTGACGGTGCAATATACAGATACAGATACAGATACAGATACAGATACAGATACAGAAAAGATAAACACCAAGCCGACGCGCAAACGCGCATCGTCTGCTCCCGTCGAAAAGCCTGTCGATGTCAGTGAGTATGTCTGGAAGTCTTTTCTCACTGTTCGCAAAACGAAGAAGGCGGCAGTCACCGATCTGGCGATCCTTGGCATCCGACGCGAGGCTGTGAAGGCGAACATCTCACTTGAGCAGGCTTTGACAATCTGCTGCGAGAGAGGCTGGGCTGGCTTCAATGCTGATTGGGACTGGAAGAGCGGATCAAAGCCAGGAAGCGGCAAGCCGCCTAACGCCAATGCCGCCCTGTTCGCATCAATGACGCACCTGCACAACCAACAACAACCGGAGGAACACCGTGGACGGACAATCGACGTTACCCCGCGCCTGGGTTGAGCGCATCTTCAACCGGCTGCATGGAATCTACGGCAGCCAGTTCTCGGGGAAGTACCACCAGGGCGTGATGGTCAACGGCGTGGACGCCGGGCTCGAGAACGCGATGCAGGTATGGGCAGACGAGCTCGCCGGCTTTTCCGACCATCCAGAGGCGATCCGCTACGCGCTCGAGAACCTGGACTCGAAGTTTCCGCCGAGCTCGAAGGAGTTTATCGAACTCTGCCGCCGGGCTCCCCGCAAGCAGGCGCCGATGATCGAGCACAAGATCAGCCCCGAAGAAATCGCCCGTGGCCTCGAGATGCTCGAGCAGACGCAGAAGAAGGTCTCGAAGCCGAAGCAGGACATGTTGGACTGGGCGCGCAAGCCGCGCAGCGCATTGGCCTTCGCCTATGTGTACCAGCTTGCCATCCGTGACGAGGAAGGCGAATTCATCGGCATACTCGATGATCTGCGCAACGCAGGACACGTTGACGGCGACCGGCTGGTGCATCGCTGGGACTACGCAAGTAGCGGATGGGTGCTGGTATAGCGACAAACTATCGAAGCGAAGAAAAATCGGTGTGAAATTTCATCACACAAAATAGCAAACTTATGAAATAATCATTCCCGTATCAGATCAATTCAATTTTCATCAAGGAGTTTCAAATGGCAAATCCAATGCTCACCACCATCCGCCGCCAGAACCGCATCCATGCGATCAAGCAAATCGGCTGCGGCGCACTGCAAGTTCTCAAGGCCGTGATGCTAGGCGCAGCGCTGTACCTGTGCATGATCGCTATCCTCGGCTCCGGCTCCCTGTGAGGTGGCGACATGAACGCACAACACACACCGGGGCCATGGAAAGTAAAGGACAAGTTTTGGATCTATGGGCCAAATGGTCTGATTGCAGAAACATGTCATGCCGATGGAGATCCAGATGAAAGGGAATCCAACGCCCGCCTCATCATCTCCGCGCCGATCATGTTCAAAGCCGTGGACGCGCTGTTGGCTGCCGCCGACACGTCGCTCGACTACCGGCCGGAGTTTCGACTGGCAATCGCCAATGCGCACGCAGCCCTGGCGCTGGCGACCGGCCGCAACATGCCGCTGCCGCACGACAACATGACGGAATCGGAAGGAGGGCACCATGACTGACAACGCACCATTCTATGACGACGCTTTGCACATGATGGAGAAAATCGGCGGCAGCTTCGTGAAAGCGCTGGCAGATTGCTATTACCGAGCAGACCCCAGCAACAAAGCGCGTCTCATTGCAGCTTTCCCAGAGATTTTTGAACGGTACGAGCGCTTGCACCGAGAATGGAAGGATCGCCGCCCGTCTAGCTGCATAACTGAGTCCAAAGGGGGCGAGCTATGATCTGGGTGCCTATGTGGGTCATGGCCCTGATCGGGCTGGCATTGTTCATCTTCGGCGCCTTCCTCGGCCGCATCTCGGGTGAATCCAAATGAACGACCACAAGCAATTCATGCGCGAGTTCTTCTCGCCGCTCCAATACCGCCGCCTTGTCAACCTGATGAAGGCGCTCAACAACCTAATCTGGTGGAAGAAATGAACAAACTAGAAAAAATGTATCGTCTACTGCAAAACACGTTTCCAGACAAACTGGATGAAGCCGTCCTTGAGACGCTGGGTTCGTCCGTAATCACGCAGTTTGACATCGTATTGTTACGGCTTGTGACCGTGAGCGACATGGGTCGTGACTTGAACAAACAAGAACGATCTTTCATCAAGGCATACGCAAAGGGCTACGAGGATGCGATGAGCCAAGTGGGGCACGCAGCAAAATGAACCTACAAGACCTTTTATTCAAAGACTGGGCCGCCGAAACGCTCAAAGCACCAGTAACCCGTCACCACTACTGCGACGGCAAGCCAATGCGGGTAGAGATCGAAGGATACAAACCAACAACCAAGCCTGCATACAAGGAGCCAGTAGATCGCAACAAGATGTTCGAGGTTCTAAAGCAGAACCCAGGCGCCACCGCAGCCAAGATCGCAAGCCTCACCGGCAAGTCAACGGATAACGCATCGAGGACGCTCTACGTCCTGACCAGCCTCGGCAAGGTGACGAGCAAGCTGGGGCCGGTCCCAAAGACAGGCGGCAAGGCGAAGTTCCTGTACTACGCCAAGGAGGCCGTATGAAAACAGAAATCAGAACATGGCGGGCAACAACTGGCCTACGCTTCTTTGATAGGTCGGTGCCCGCAGAGCCGGGAACCGAGAGAATGGTGGTGCGCACCCTGCAACAGCTATGGGAGTGCCTAGTAACAGGCGAGACAAAATGGCAAGACGTTCCGCTGGAGGCCGTATGAGCCTATCCAACACCCCAAAGCTCTACAACCACGCCGAATTGCACCAGCCGGCAAAGCCCATCGACCAGAAGCCGGTGCAAGCCGCCCCAATCAATCCGTACCAGTCGGCGCTCTATGCCTGCGGGGAGGCCTTGGTATGAACGACCGCGAGCTATTGGAA
>JBPCSW010000269.1:0-5594 GCA_051006675.1 Fluviibacter sp. | reverse complement strand
ACTCAAACCCTTCTGAACCACCAGAAACCACTCTGCGTTTGCCGAGCTAATCACCTACAAAATTCGTTGCACTTGCGGAACCCAGGTGATCTCAACCAGATTATTTATTTCTGCATCCTCTGACCACCCCAACCCTGCGAACCAAACTAGCTTGCTCCCCACCCAAAGCGCCGGCAATCGAGGACGAACCCAGGCGGGTACTCCTCGTTCCCGAAGCAGTTCGGACACAACGCCCCGGCAACGCCCTGATGGCTGGAATCGCTGCCCTCGTCCCACGGGTCTGACCACCCCACCAAGCGGCTCAAACGGCAGCACGGCGCTTTTAACAATAAGCCGCCCATCGGGCCAATGCGTCTCGCCTGCCAGTAAGCCATTGGCTTCTGGCAGGGTGATACTCATTCCATCATCCAGCCATAACCTGTCTCGCCACAAATGGCACCCGACTTCTCCAAAGCGAACAAAAACCGCCGCATCCGGACGGGCATTGACGAGCTGCTCAGAGAGAGTTTCCAACCGGCGCGCTGCGGGAATGTGCACACCCAGCGCATTAAGACGATGTTTCAACACATTGAGTCTTGCCTCATCCGGCAACAACGCCAATTTTGATGCCACTAGGTGACCCACTTCATCTTGGCAAGTTTTAGCATCGGAGTCAGCCAGACGTGCCAACAGTTTTGTTTGCATCTGCATTTGGGCCGCTGTTCTAGCGAGAACGGCCGCAACCCCCGGAAATTGCACGCTAATTGCAGGCAACACCACATGGCGCATGTAATTGCGGCGAAAATGCAGGTTCTGATTGCTTTCGTCTTCGATCCAGCGCAGATTCTGTGCCGTTGCCCACGTCAACAGTTCTGATCGTGGCAGATCAATAAATGGACGAATAAGACACTTTCCACTTAAAAATCGGGTGCTCGGCATTGCCGCCAGCCCTTGAAGGCCCGCGCCACGAAATAGATTAAGCAGCAGCGTTTCTGCCCGATCATTCTGATGGTGCGCCATACAGAGCACATCGGCATCTGTCGCCGCAAAGATGGCATATCGCGCATCCCGGGCAGCACGTTCCAGCCCGGTACCTACAGCCGTTAATGGTGCCAGCGCGGCCACTTCACAAGGGACATTCAGCGCTAAACAAGTTTGCTGACAAAACTCTGCCCAACTGCCGGCGTGCGGTGAAATGCCGTGATTCACATGCAATGCAAACAACGAAATAGGCGTCTCATCCCGCAGGCGAACCATGGCATGAAGAAGCACGATGGAATCCATGCCGCCGGAGAGCGCAATACAGATTTTTCGACCGGGCTGACAGTAATCACCCAGCGCAACACGCAGCTGGCGGAGGATGGGATCAGCGTCCGCTGTCATGCGGACTCAAGCGGCTTCTGAACGAAGGTTCAGGCAGCGACCTCATCAAAGGCACCATAAGCCATCAGACGATCAATGCGGCGACGTACCAACGCATCATGATCCAGGCCACTGACGCGACCCAACGCTTGCTCAAGCGCCTGCTTGAGGTTCTTGGCCATACCGACGACATCTCGATGCGCGCCACCCGGCGTTTCTTCAACGACCTGATCAATCAGGCCGAGCGACTTCAGACGACCTGCTGTGATGCCCATGATTTCTGCCGCTTCAGAGGCTTTTTCAGCACTCTTCCAGAGAATGGTGGCACAGCCTTCTGGCGAAATCACCGAATACGTGGAGTGTTGCAGCATGAGCACTTCATCACCAACCGCAATCGCCAAAGCGCCGCCAGAGCCACCTTCGCCAATCACTGTGACGATAATCGGCGTCTTGAGCTCAGCCATAACCAGCAGGTTGCGACCAATAGCTTCCGACTGGCCGCGCTCTTCTGCACCGATGCCCGGGTAGGCACCCGGAGTGTCGACAAAGGTAAAGACCGGTAGACCAAATTTTTCTGCCAGTTTCATCAGACGTAGCGCTTTGCGATAGCCCTCTGGGCGAGGCATGCCAAAGTTACGATAAATTTTTTCTTTGGTGTCGCGGCCTTTCTGGTGGCCGATAACGACACAAGGCTCGCCATTGAGACGGGCCAAGCCACCGACAATAGCCGTATCGTCAGCAAATGCGCGATCGCCATGTAGCTCATGGAAGTCTGTAAAAATATTCTCGATGTAATCAAAGGTGTACGGGCGCTGCGGATGACGCGCAACCTGCGCACTCTGCCAAGGCGAGAGCTTTGCGTAAATATCGTTCGATAGCGTACGGCTCTTCTCAGCCAGGCGCTCTACTTCTTCTGAGATATCTACGCCCGATTCGTCCTGCATGGCGCGAAGTTCCTCGATCTTGCCTTCCAGTTCGGCAATCGGCTGCTCAAAGTCGAGAAAAGTGGTTTTCATCGGCGCTAATTCCTGGAGTCTTTACGTTGGCTCTATTCTAACAGAGGGGGAGTGATTCCTATTGGTCGTTACAAAACGAGCTGAAATCGCTTGCGCACTGTATCAGCGCTGACCATCCGCCACAAAGGGGTTGTCCATGCGCTCATCTCCAAACGTAGACATCGGCCCATGACCCGGGACAAAGCGCACGTCATCGCCCAATGGAAACAATTTTTCACGGATCGAGTGAATCAACTGCTGGTGGTTTCCCTTGGGAAAATCCGTGCGTCCGATCGACTGCTGGAACAAGACATCGCCAACGAGCGCCAGTTGCGATGGCGCATGGTAAAAGCAGACGTGTCCCGGTGTATGTCCCGGACAATGAATCACCTCCAGCGTTTCACCGGCAACGGTAACCGTGTCCCCATCAATCAGCCAACGGGAAGGCACAAAGGCGTCGGCATGCGGAAACCCGAACTGCTTCGATTGCATGGGCATGCCATCAATCCAGAAAAGGTCATCCTGGTGCGGCCCTTCAATCGGCACATTCAGGTGCTTTGACAACTCTGCAGCACCACCTGCATGATCAATATGACCATGGGTAATCAGAATCTTTTCCAGGGTGACGTCACGCTTTTTAATCTCGGCTTCAAGACGATCCAGATCTCCGCCCGGATCAACAATCGCCCCGCGTTTGTTGGTGGGCGACCAGATTAATGTGCAGTTCTGGGCAAAAGCCGTTACCGGCAGAATGGCAAACTCAAGTGCAGACATCTTCGTTTATCCGAGGTTCGTGGCAAAATGACGCCTAATCGTTCATTTTGCCACGCAGCGCGCAAATTGAGCGCACTGAGCAAACTCTCGTAGGATTTTCAATGTCTTTGAGCACCATTCCGAATATCGACTCGCCATTTGCCTGGGTAGCTTTAGTCATTTTCGTGACCGCGGCACTGGGTGCTGATTTCAT
This sequence comes from Fluviibacter sp., assembly GCA_051006675.1. Lineage (GTDB taxonomy): Bacteria > Pseudomonadota > Gammaproteobacteria > Burkholderiales > Rhodocyclaceae > Fluviibacter. The sequence continues at coordinate 2,291 of JBPCSW010000269.1, read as the reverse complement.
GATGCTACGTCAACAAGGCAGCCGGATTATCGGGTTCAAAGACGCCTTGCGCTGGTCTTTAATCTGGATTGCATTGGCACTCGTATTCTGCGCTGGCCTGTGGTTTGCCCTAGACCTTTCAGAAGGGCGCGCTCTTGCTGACCTCAAGGCTGGCGAATTTCTGACGGGTTACATCATTGAAAAATCGCTTTCAGTCGACAACCTATTCGTCTTCCTGATGCTGTTCAATGCCTTCAAGGTGCCCTTGCCCCAACAGAAAAAAGCGTTGATGATCGGCATTATTGCAGCGATCGTGCTGCGAATTGTGCTTATCCTGGTAGGAGCATGGTTAATCTCCCGTTTCAGCTGGATCATGTACATCTTTGGATTGTTCCTGCTCTACACTGGCGTAAAAATGGTGGTTGCTGACGAGGAAGAACCCGATCTTCAAAATAATCGCCTTCTCAAGTGGATGAATAAGCACCTCACGATTACTCACGAATACCACGGGAGTGCACTGATGCTTATAAAAGATGGCGCACGTGTGTTTACACCGCTATTTCTGGTGGTGGCGATTATCGGCGTGACTGACGTGATGTTTGCTGTGGACTCAATCCCCGCGATCTTTGCCGTCACCACAGACCCGTTCATCGTGATGAGCTCGAACATCTTCGCCGTACTGGGTCTGCGTGCACTTTATTTCATGCTGGCCGGTATGGCTGAGCGCTTTCATTTGCTCAAATTTGGCCTAGCCGCAATTCTGGTATTTATTGGCGCCAAGATGCTAATGATGGATTTCTACCACATTCCAGTAGGCGCTTCTTTGACCGTGGTTCTAGCGTTCCTGCTTGTGACTATGGCAGCCAGCCTCTACGTTAAGCCGAAGCAGCACTAACCTGGGGAACCGCTTAGGGGATAAGACCGGCAATCGCTTCGGCCATAGCCGCTTGAACTGCTGGCAACTCACCTAGTGGTGGCAATAGTGCAAAAGCCTGCCCCGGATGCTGTGTACGCAAGGCATCCAGCATTTCCGGAAGCTCTTTGCGCAAATGGCCGCCCTGGGCAATAAAAAAGGGCAATATCTGAATGCATGATGCCACAGGCGGGCAAACACCTCCAGCAAGCACGTGTGCCACGGCCTCTGGTAAGGTTGGTTTCATGAACTCGAGGAATGCAACCTCGATCAGGCGGGTTGGGAAACGATCACGTAATTGTTGAGCAACTGCTTCTACCGGACGAGCCCATTCAGGATCGCGGGCACCATGGGCGAACAGAATGATGACATCCGTACCCATGCCAGAGGCTCCCTTACTTAATACGCTGAAGGTGCGGCGGGCGGGCGGGCTTGCCAGAATTGTCTGGCTTAGCATCGACTGCCTCGAATGTAGGCTTAATTTCAACGATAGATTGAGCCGGCGTTAACGCTGCCGTTGGCTCATACGCGAATTCCATGCCTGCGCCATTTTCACGGGCAAAGATGCCGACCACGGCGCCGATAGGAATAAACAGCTCGCGGGGGACCCCGCCAAAACGGGCACTCAGCGTGATCCAGTCGTTGCCTATATCCAGTTGCCCCGTTGCCGATAGACTAAGGTTTAGCGTAATCGACCCATCCTGAACATAATCCAGGGGCACGCTGCAATGCTCATCAACAAAGACAGTCAGATACGGCGTTAATCCGGCATCGCAGCACCACTGCCACAATGCCCGGATCAGATATGGCTTTGTCGAGAGCACGCTGTCTTACTTACGCATAATCTTTTCTTGTGGCGTCATCGAATCGATGAAGCCCTGACGGCTGAAAATGCGCTCGGCGTATTTGAACAGTGGCGCAGCCGTTTTAGGCAACGTAATTTCGTAATGATCAAGGCGCCAGAGCAGCGGTGCAATGGCTACATCCAGCATCGAGAATTCATCACTCATCAAGTGCTTTTGCTTGTTGAAGATCGGCGCGATTTCGATCAGACGATCACGAATTTCGCTACGCGCCTTATCCGCAGTCTTCAGGTTGCGTTCAATCGGCTCGATGAACGAGAAAATTTCACGTTCCATGCCGTTCAGCAGCTGGCGCGCCTGGGCACGCTGAACTGGATCTGGCGGCATCAGTTGCGGATGCGGAAAGCGCTCATCGATGTATTCATTGATGATGTTGGATTCATACAAAATCAAATCGCGCTCGACCAGGATGGGCACCTGGCCATAGGGGTTCATGACATTGATGTCTTCGGGCTTGTTGTACAAATCGACATCGCGGATTTCAAAATCCATGCCTTTTTCAAACAGCACAAAGCGGCAACGGTGAGAGAAAGGGC
>JBPCSW010000268.1:0-7144 GCA_051006675.1 Fluviibacter sp. | reverse complement strand
GCTTAGCCTCGCTCAAAGCCAGGCCGATCGTGCACTCTCCCAAGTATCGCTTTACATGGCACTGGGTGGCGGCTGGGAATCCGCAGATGGCAAAACAATGACAGCAAACAAGGCCATTGCGGATGGGGATGATCCAAAGAACCCTATTAACCAGCAGGGGTTCTGGCCGTTTAAATAAAGCGGCGGTCTATAACAGCTTGGGCGTGGTGTGCAGCAGGCGTTGTGACTCTGCCATATCGCCACGTACCAGCATTACTGCCTGTGCCGAAAGGCGATCAATCGCGCGATCAATATCGATCTGCTCATCTTGTCGGGGACGATGCAATACAAAATCAGCCACCCCCTGGTTTAACTGCAACGACCGTGGGTGGCCAATCCCGATACGTAATCGCCAGTAGTCCGCCGTACTCAATGAAGCCTGGATGTCTTTTAATCCGTTGTGACCACCGCTGCTGCCACCCTGTTTAACGCGTAACTGGCCTGGCAATAAATCCAGCTCATCATGAAGCACCAGCACTTCATTTGGCTGAATATCATGGAAGCGGGCAAACGGCCCCACAGATTGCCCCGAGCAGTTCATAAATGTCTGAGGCTTGATCAGCCAGACTTTGCGGCCATCGACATTAGCGGATGCCACTTCGGCCTTCATTTTCTTATCGGCACTAAAGCCTGATGCACCAATCGCTGTGGCGATTTCATCTAGAGCCCAACACCCGGCGTTGTGCCGCGTGCGTTCATACTCCGAACCAGGGTTGCCCAAACCAACGATCAGCCTGATTGGCGACAACACCGCTGGCGCTTTTACTTTCGCAACAGCTTTGGCTGTCTGAGAGTCTGTTGTTATGGTCATAGGTTGTAGCGTAGCGTATTTCAATTAAAAAAGCCGTGCGGCGAACCGTCACGGCTTTTAAATCGCACACCGGCAAACCGGCGACGATACTTAGGCTGCTGAAGCGCCTTCGTCGGCAGCAGCGCCGGCGCTAGCGTCCGAACCCTTAACGGCCATAACAGCGGCAACCACTGGGTTGCCTGCGCCGTGCTGAACAACACGCACGCCAGCTGGCAACTTCAGATCATTTACATGCAGCGAATGGCCCATTTCCAGGGTCTTCAAATCCACTTCGATGAATTCTGGCAGTGCCTTCGGCAAACAAGCCACATCGATTTCGGTAATCACGTGGCTAACAATGCCGCCTTGCAGCTTAACGCCGGGACAAACTTCGCCGTTCACGAAGTGCAGTGGCACCTTGGTGTGAACCTCGGTGTTGGCATCAACGCGTTGGAAATCAACGTGCAGCACCAGCGGCTTGTAAGCATGCAGCTGAACATCGCGCAGGAGCACATCCTGCTTCTGGCCATCGACAATCGCTGTGACAACAGACGCGTGGAAGGCTTCTTTACGCAGACACTGATAGATCTCATTGTGGTCAACGTCGAACGACTCAGCCGGCTTGCCTGCGCCATAAATGACACCAGGAACTCGGCCAGCACGACGCAGGCGGCGGCTCGCACTCGATCCCTGCACATCGCGCTTGGTAGCATTAAATTCAAAGCTCATAACTTACTCCAGTAAAGTGGACAATCCGCGACCAGATCATCCGGTAAAACCGGGGCCGAAGCCTCAGTCAATAAACAGCGAGGAAACAGAATCTTCCTTGCTGATGCGACGGATCGTCTCCGCCAGCAACTCTGCAACCGACAATTGACGGATGCGTGAACATTTTTGCGCTGCCTCATTGAGCGGGATCGTATCCAGCACGACCAGCTCATCAAGCATCGAGTCATTCAGACGTTCGACGGCAGCGCCTGACAGTACCGGGTGGGTACAGTAAGCGGTGACACTGCGTGCACCATTTTCTTTAAGGGCAACGGCCGCCTTGCACAAGGTGCCTGCCGTATCGACGAGATCATCGACAATGATGCAATCTTTGCCGCTGACATCACCGATGATGTTCATGACTTCCGAGACATTTGCCTTCGGACGACGCTTATCGATAATTGCCAGATCACATTCAAGACGCTTGGCCAGCGAACGGGCGCGCACAACGCCGCCATGATCTGGCGACACGACAATCGGCTTTTCCAGATGCTTATTCTGAACATCGTCGAGCAGAATCGGCAGGCCGTACATATTGTCGACCGGGATGTCAAAAAAGCCCTGAATCTGCTCCGCATGCAAATCCATGGTCATTACGCGATCAACGCCAGCGGCGACGAGCATATTGGCGACCAGTTTGGCAGCGATAGGCACGCGATTAGAACGCGAACGGCGATCCTGACGCGCATAACCAAAATACGGGATGGCTGCGGTAATACGGCCAGCCGAGGCGCGCTTGAGCGCATCAACCATGACCAACAGTTCCATCAGATTATCGTTCGACGGATGGCACGTAGATTGCAAGACAAAAACGTCATTGCCACGCACGTGCTCTTGAATCTCAACACTGACTTCACCATCCGAAAAGCGGCCGACATCGGCACGCCCCAGCGGCAAGCCAAGACGTTGAGCAACTTCGGCCGCCAACTTCGGGTTAGCATTGCCGGCAAAGACCATCAGGTTCTGGAAGGCCATGATCTGCTTATCCTTTTGGTATCCCGCACCAATCGGTGTGCCCGTCGACGGCACGTTATAAAGCTACAAACAAAATGGGCAGCTGCTTCTGGCAACTGCCCGTAATTTGGTGGCTGGGGAAGAAGGATTCGAACCTTCGCATGCCGGAATCAAAATCCGGTGCCTTAACCAGCTTGGCGACTCCCCAACACTCACCCCCATACGGGGTTGAGGGCGAAATTGTACCCGAAATTTCGAATTTGAACAGCCCCCTGCAACGCTTTTTTACAGACGGCGATTAGGCAGGAATCAGCTCATGCAGCGGGTGCTGGTTCAAACCCGGCGTCACCCACCCCCGCCAGGCCGACGGCACGCGCTGAAGCACAGCCTGAGCAGTCATTTCCGCATCGAATACAGCAAAAACACAGGCACCAGAACCAGTCATGCGCACACGACCGGCCGTTTCAGGCTGTTGACGCAACCACTCAAGCGCGGTCGCAACCTCGGGATAAAGCCGCGACGCCACCGGCTCTAGATCATTAGCGCCAACCCCCTGGCTCAAAGCTTCTGCCCAAGCCCCAGGGTCAATCGCCGGCGTATCTCGACATAAATCGGGTGCGGTAAAAATTCCGGCTGTCGGTACCCCGACCCCCGGATGAATAATCAGATACCAGGCAGCAGGCAAGCACACCGGAGACAGTTTTTCGCCAACTCCTTCGGCAAATGCAGACTGCCCAAAAACAAACACAGGCACATCGGCACCCAGCGGTAAAGCCAGCGCTTGCAACTCTGCCTGGCTGCCACCTAGACGCCACAGATAATTCAACGCAATCAGCACCGTGGCGGCATCAGAACTGCCCCCACCCAAGCCGCCGCCCATGGGCAAACGCTTGGTCATATGAATGGTGACGCCGTCCTGAATGCCTGCCGACCGGCGCAGCGCTTCAGCTGCACGCACCGTTAAATCCGTTTCTGGCGCTACGCCAGCAATCGGATTGGCTAACTGCACCTGGCCATCACTACGTGGCACAAACCTTAATAGGTCATCCAATGCCACAAAACGAAAGAGCGTCTGCAGAGAATGATAGCCATCCGCCCGCCGACCCGTCACATGCAGAAAGAGGTTGATTTTAGCGGGTGCCGGATAGCTGGACGCCCAGTTCCAACGCATGGCCACTTGGGGATCCGGCAAAATAGCGGGGGCCTTAAAGCTCATGGCGCGTTAAGGAGCCGGCCGATCCGATGGATCGCTGACGCCATCCCATTCCGTCAACGCCACGCGCACCCAGAGGCCGTTCGGGCCGGCGCCTTCAACCGCCAGCGGCCAGGCATCAGGTGCCGGCGCACCATAACGGTATTCAAACCGCCAGCCGCGCGCACCCGCAGTCAACACCCGGCCATCCGCATCGCGCGTCTGAACTGCCGCTTTTGCCCACCGCCCACGCAACCAGGCATCGGCCGCTACATCTGGCAAACGAACGCCCGCAAGGGATTCTCCCAATGCCTGCAAACTGGTCGCCTCACCCCGCTTGCCCGTAGCATCCTGCCAACGCACGCCTGCAGGCGTTAACTCAATCTTTGCCAGCGCATTACCCAATGGCCCAATCAACCACAGGGTGTCGTCATCTCCTTGGTGCTGCCAGGCAAAGCGGCCCGCTACAGGATCCGATACTGCAGCCTCAGCGGCCTCATCTGCTCGCTGTCCGGCCACAAATCGTCCTGCCAGTTGCCACTGCTGCCCGCCGGCAAGCTGCGCCGACTGGTTCGCGCCATTCGTCTCCGGTCCTGGCACATGCGCACAAGCCGAAAGCAAGAGGAACAAAGCCAGGGCTAGCAAACGATGCATAGATCGACTCACAGCGACTGGCTGGGTGCTGCAGCAGGCGCCGCGTCTAAACCCAACGCCTTGCCTTTGTCTCGCAACTGCACGTTGTCAGGAAACTGCCGTAGGCCAACCCGCCAAACTCTGGCAGCCTCTTCATCCCGACCCATCGCTTTAAGCACGACAACCTGGTGCTCGATAATCTCGGGGTCTAGACGCAGCGAAGCCGCCTTGTTTAAAAACTCGAGGGCAACGTTGTAGTTTTTTTCGCGGTAATACAACCACCCCATACTATCGAGTATGAACGGGTCATTCGGCGACAGCGACAAGGCTTTCTCTAGTAATACACGCGACTCTTTGAGGTGAATATTACGATCGGCGTAGGTAAAGCCCAGTGCGTTATATGCCTGCGCATACTTGGGGTCACGCTTGATGACCTCGCGCATGCTTTGCTCGAAAACCGCCATCTTGCCAGAGCGCTCCGCCAACATCCCACGTTCATAGCGCAGCAAGATACTTGACGGATCTTTTTTGAGTGCCGCATCCACCAGTTTGAATGCGCCTGCTACATCGCCACTATCCCGTACGAGCGTTGCCTCACCCACAACCAGTTCGGCCCGCACCGAAGCGTCTCGTGCCGGCGTTGTTTCAAGCAGTGCCCGAGCGGCCTTCAAGTCGCCATCGCGTGCCATGAGGTTGGCCGCCCGCATCCGTGCCGTTACAAAATATTCGCCCGGCAAGACCTTGAGGTAATGCAATACGGCATCGGAATCTGCCGCGGCAATCCGCTGAGACTCACCCCGGCTTTTAGCCAATTCTGCCTGGCTCTCGTAGGCAAGTCCGAGGTTATACTCGATCAAGGAGGTATCCACCGAGTCCATCGTCAGCAATCGTTGCAACGCCTGAATTGCCAGGGGCGGATCTTGCGCCTGAATCGAAATGGCGGCGGCAGCGAACAGCGGCTCGGGAGCGATTTCTTTCTGTTCAACCAGGGTTTGCAACTGGACTTTTGCATCTACCAGACGATCAGCCGACAAGAGCTGCTGCGCATACACGGCACGAATGGCGGCTGCGTTTGGATAGTCAGAAAGATATTCAGCAAGAATTTTTAATGCCGCACCCGGTGATTTTTTCGCAATAATTTGCGCATTCAGGAGCACGCCAGGCTCCGAATCAGGCTTCAGTCGACGCGCCTTCTGCACGGCCTCCAGCGCAGCAGGATCATCCCCTGCCCGCAAGGCAGCCTGCGCACGGGCAAGCTGCGCATCAGGCACCGACTGATAAGGCACCGTCACCGCATCGATCAAGACACGCGCACGCTGAGGGTCTGCCTGCGCCGGAAAGCGCTGGCCAAGAAGCAATAACTCCTGAGGCCGTTTATCCGCTGGCAGCAACGACAGATAGCGCAACAACACGGGCTGTGCATCGGCATACCGACCCATCAGAATCTGTGTGGATGCCAGCACATTCAGCGCATCCGTCGAGTTTGGCTCTTTCTCAACCCAAAGCCTCGCCGCTTCCAGCATCAGCTCCGGCTGGCGATTCATCGCCGCCACTTCAAACGTGCGACGAAAGATTTCAGGATTGTTATATTTCAGCGCCAGATCTGCATACGCCGCCAGTGCTACCTGGGGCTTATCCCGCTTTAGTGCAATCTCCGCCAGAATGACTTCAAACACAACCTGTGGCGGTGTATCAATTGTCTGAACCGCAGGAGGAACTGCGGCCACTTCTGCATAAACAACCCCTGAAGCCAGCAAACCACCCAACAACCCGAAGGATTTCAAAAGGGCGCTCTGCTTGAACACACTGCAAAAGCGGGACAGTAAAAAACTTGGTCTGAACGGCATGGTGGCGTTATCTTATCCCTTCTTAAGCGCTTTTCACCGAAATATTGCTAGAGGATGAATCCAGATGCCCGAATTGCCCGAGGTTGAAGTCAGCAGACTTGGCCTAGAACCCGAGCTGCGCGGTCGTTTAATCACGGGCGCCATAACGCGGACGCCCAAGCTGAGATACCCACTACCCGGCAATCTCAACCAACGCTTAAAAGGTAGCCGCCTCAAAGACATACGCCGTCGGGGTAAATATCTTTTATTTGATATTGATCAACGACCTCAAGGTAATGATGCGGCAACCGCTACCTTGATTCTGCATTTGGGCATGTCGGGAAGCTTGCGTATCGTAACGCCGGATACGCCGCCTCAGACGCATGATCACGTAGACATTGCCTTTGGCGACAAGATCTTAAGGCTAAGGGACCCGAGGCGATTCGGCGCCCTGCTATGGCACGACGATGCAACACCCCTGATGGATCACCCCTTGATGGCTGTGCTGGGGGTCGAACCGCTTGAAGACGAGTTTAATGGCGCCTGGTTACACGAACACCTGCACAAGCGTAGCGGACCGATCAAACCTGTACTCATGGATAGCCACCTGGTTGTTGGCATCGGCAACATCTACGCGGCTGAAAGTTTATTTCTCTCGGGGATTTCACCGCTACGTGCGGCGCAGCGCATCAGTGCTGCCCGCTGCGATTTGCTCGCAGATGCCGTTAAGAAAACTTTGTCAGCGGCCGTTGCCGCCGGCGGCTCCAGTGTCAGAGACTATGTGCACTCGGACGGTGGCGCCGGTTGCTTTCAGTTGCAATGCGCTGTGTACGAACGGGAAGGCCAGCCTTGTGTAGGCTGCGGTAAACCGGTGAGGAGAATCCGACAGGCAGGACGTTCAACGTTTTACTGCCCGAGCTGCCAAAAATAATTGGCTACAGG
>JBPCSW010000267.1:0-3432 GCA_051006675.1 Fluviibacter sp. | reverse complement strand
CCTGGATACCTGGTAAAGTCATATAAAACGAACCCGGTACCAGAGGCGTTGCGCCAGGCATCGGCGTAATCATGTGACCACCGGTTTCGGTTTGCCAGAAGGTATCAACGATTGGGCAGCGGCTGCCACCGACGTTTTCGTAGTACCACTCCCATGCGGTCGGATTGATAGGCTCACCCACCGAACCTAGCAAACGCAGGCTCGACAGATCGTACTTCTTAGGATGCACAGCAGGATCGGTATCCGAAGCCTTAACCAGCGAACGGATCGCAGTTGGTGCCGTGTAGAAAATGCTGACCTTGTGCTTCTGGATCATGTCCCAGAAACGACCGGCATTCGGGAATGTTGGAATACCTTCGAAAACCACTTCAGTACCACCACAAGCCAATGGGCCATAGGTAATGTAAGTGTGGCCGGTAACCCAACCGATATCGGCCGTACACCAGAACACGTCTTCCTTCTTTAGATCGAAGGTATACAGCATGGTCAGCATGGCATGCAGTAGGTAGCCACCTGTCGAGTGCTGAACACCCTTTGGCTTGCCGGTCGAACCCGAGGTATAGAGCAGGAACAATGGATGTTCGGCTTCAACCCAGACTGGCTCGCACTGATCAGATTGCTTGTCGACTACATCGCTGGCCCAAACATCACGACCGGCTGTCATGGCCACATCAGCACCGGTACGCTTGAATACCAGAACCTTCTTACAGGCGTCACAACCACCCATGCCGAAGGCTTCATCAGCAATTGCCTTCAATGGCAGCGACTTGCCACCACGGAACTGGCCATCGCTGGTGATCAGCACCTTGGCGCCAGCATCTTCGATACGATCGCGCAGGGATTGTGCCGAGAAGCCACCGAATACGATCGAGTGCGTTGCACCGATACGGGCACAGGCCTGCATCGAAGCAATACCATCAATGGTCATTGGCATGTAAATAATGACGCGATCACCCTTCTCTACGCCCAATTCCTTCAGCGCATTGGCGATCTTCGATACACGAGCCAGCAGCTCCTTGTAAGTAACTTTGGTCACCTGACCATCATCAGCTTCAAAAATCAGTGCAACTTTGTCGCCCAGGCCACGCTCAACCTGACGATCCAGACAGTTGTACGAGGCATTCAGCTTGCCATCAACGAACCAGCCGTAGGTCGGCGCCTTCGACTCGTCGAGAATTTTGGTGAACGGCGTTTGCCAGCTCAGGAGTTCCTTGGCGCGTTTGCCCCAGAAACCTTCGTAATCTTGCTCGGCTTCGGCACAAAGCGCCTTGTACGCATCCATGCCCGATACTGCAGCATTCTTCACGAAATCCGGGGATGGTTGATAAACCTTCGACATGTTGCATCTCCTCGCTATTGTTAGATACTGCCTGGTTACACCGAAGTGTTTACACGCTTCGGGCCGGCATTTAGGCACCGGTCTCTGCTTACCAGAGATCGGACCGTACGCTGGGTACATGATCATTTAATGACCTAAGCCTTACACCCTGCTTACACGTCAAAGCCTTTATTGACGCGGGTTTTGTGCGGCATCGCACCATTTATTGATCCAGATCAACTCGTGCCAAATAATGCCGTTTTCATTACAATTCGAAAAGCGCAAAAATTACATGCTGCGTAACGCTTTCAACCCATTAACAGTCGTCCGGGAAACCACAATGACCGCTATCAAGCAAGAAGACTTCATTCAGTCCATCGCCGATGCCTTCCAGTACATCAGCTACTACCACCCGCTCGACTATATTAAAGCCTTGGGCGAAGCTTACAAGCGCGAAGAAAGTCCGGCTGCCAAGGACGCCATTGCCCAGATCCTCACCAACTCACGCATGGCTGCCGAAGGCCACCGCCCGATCTGTCAGGATACCGGTATCGCCGTCGTCTTCCTCAAAGTCGGCCAGAACCTGAAATGGGATGCCACCATGAGCGTCCAGGAAATGGTCAACGAAGGCGTTCGTCGCGCCTACCTGAACCCGGACAATACCCTGCGCGCTTCTGTGCTGCTCGACCCGGCTGGCGCCCGCAAGAACTCCAAAGACAACACCCCGGCTGTTGTTCACTATGAAATCGTCCCAGGTGACGAACTCGAAGTCATCTGCGCCGCCAAGGGTGGCGGTTCGGAAAACAAGACCAAGTTCTACGCACTCAACCCATCCGACTCGATCGTTGACTGGGTACTGAAGACGGTACCGACCATGGGCGCCGGTTGGTGCCCACCCGGCATTCTGGGCATCGGTATTGGCGGTACGCCAGAAAAAGCCATGCTCATGGCCAAAGAATCGCTCATGGCGCCCTGCGACATCCACGAACTGCAAGCCAAGGCGGCCGAAGGTCATACCCTCACCCGCGTTGAAGAACTGCGCCTCGAACTGTACGAGAAGGTTAACGCACTCGGGATTGGCGCACAGGGTCTGGGCGGCTTAACCACCGTACTTGACGTGAAGATTCTGGATTACCCAACCCACGCTGCTTCGCTGCCAGTGGCCATGATCCCGAACTGTGCCGCCACCCGCCACGTCCACTTTCACCTCGATGGTTCCGGCCCGGCTCACCTGCCGACACCTAAAGTAGAAGATTGGCCTGACGTCACCTGGGCACCGGATGTTAAAAAAGCCAAGCGCGTCAACCTCGACACACTGACCAAAGAAGAAGTCGCTTCGTGGCAACCAGGCGACATCCTGCTCCTCAACGGCAAGATGCTCACCGGTCGCGATGCCGCCCACAAGCGTATTCAGGATATGCTGGCCCGTGGCGAAAAACTCCCAGTCGACTTCACCAACCGCGTTATCTATTACGTTGGCCCGGTTGACCCGGTTCGCGACGAAGTCGTTGGCCCAGCAGGCCCAACAACGGCCACCCGTATGGATAAGTTCACCCGCATGATGCTGGAAAAAACCGGCCTCATCTCCATGGTGGGCAAGGCAGAACGTGGCCCGGTTGCCATTGAAGCCATCCGCGACAACAAGGCCGCTTACCTCATGGCCGTTGGCGGCGCTGCGTATCTCGTCTCCAAAGCCATCAAAGAAGCCAAGGTTGTCGGCTTTGCCGATCTCGGCATGGAAGCCATCTACGAATTCACCGTAGAAGATATGCCAGTGACTGTGGCAGTTGATTCGTCGGGCACCTCGGTACACGAAACCGGTCCGAAAGAATGGCAAGTCAAGATCGGCAAAATTCCGGTCAAGTCCTAACCATCCACTCGCAGGAAATTAACCGGGTGCCGGCAGACCAACGTCCCGCCCGTCCAGTCATCGGCGTCTTTGACTCCGGTCTGGGCGGGCTGTCGGTTCTCGGTGCGCTGGCCGAAATCTGCCCGGCGGCAGATCTGATTTACGCCGCTGATACAGCGCACGTCCCTTATGGCAACAAAACTCCGGATCAAATCCGCGCCCGCGTGCTCGCCATGGGTCAGGCGCTGATTAAAGAAGGCTGCAC
>JBPCSW010000266.1:0-7689 GCA_051006675.1 Fluviibacter sp. | reverse complement strand
ATGCCGCTGGTGTTTGAGCCAAACGCGGGTGATGACGAGTTCATCCTGACTTACACCTAAAACGCCCAGGCAGGCAGTCGCATCACGACCCTGTTTCAGGGCTGTCTACAGCGCCCCCCGCCGCTGGTGATAAAGCGGGGGACTATTTTCTCAACAGACAGATATAGGTACGCATCATGGCTTTCAAACTCAACATCTCCGACCACTTCTGGTTCACCGTCAAGGTTCCGCAGATTACGGACGCGGGCAAGACCGTGGAGAACCACATCAAGTTCAAGTTCAAGCGCCTTGATATCGACGAACGTCGCGAGCGCGAACTGAGACTTGGCGGCGACATTTATCAGCGACTCATGGCTGATGTGGATGGCGATATGGATGCTCTCAGCGGCAAGTTCACGGCAGAGATGATCCGCCAGGGCCGCATGGACAAGACCTCCGTCGACATCACTGACGAACTGATGGAGATCGTAAACGATTGGGAAGACGTATCCGACGACGTGGGCAAGATGGAGTTCAGCCAGGACAATTTGCTGAAGCTGGTCAAGTTCCTGCCCAACCTACCGCAGGCGATCAACGACGCCTATCGGCAAGCCTATTCCGGTGAGTTGAAGCGGGGAAACTGATCGAGGCGGCGAAGCATTGGGCTTCGCCGTCCCTCTCAACCTCCGGCGGAGAAGACGAGCTGGCGGAGGCACTGGCGGCGTTTGGCGCGACGGATGAACAGATCGACGCCGCGCTGACGCAGACGGAAGACAGCGACGACACGGATTTCGAGGTTGAGCGCGAAAACTGGGACACCCTGATGGTGTTTCTGGTCTGCCAGACCCAGTGGCGCAAGGAGTTCGCGGGCATGGGGGGAGAGTTGATCTATCACGGATTGGACTATCCCGGCGTAGCCGTGGTGATTCGGATGCAGGGACATCGTGGGCAGGATGCCAAGGACATATTTGCAGGACTCCAGACCATGGAAACTGCTGCGCTGCCGCTGCTGAACAAACGGAAATAACATGGCCAACGACATCATTCTCGGCGCAAAAATCCAAATCGACACGGGCGGCTCCGCTCAGGCGATGGCGACTACCGTCAAGGGAATGAAAGACGTTGGCAGTGCTGCCCAGGCCGCACAAGCGCAGTTTGCCGCGTTATCCAAGCAGGCCCAGCAATCCGCTCAGAGTTTTGTCAGCCTAAGTACGGCCCTTGGCATGAACAAGGCAAACGACATTGCCAAGACCGCGCTGGACGCGCAGAAGGCCATGGGGTTGCTGGGGACTGCCGCTCTCAGTGCCAACAAGGCCGTGGCGACTAGCGTCGGCAGTTCCAGCAACATCATGGCAGCGCTGACTGGCAACTTGAAAGCCGTCGGAGAGGAGTCGGAAAAAACCGGCGGAAAGTCAAAAAAAGCGGGCGACGACATCGCAAAAGCGCACGATAAGATCGGGACAAGCATTCGCGGCTTGCTCCCCCACGTTCGCACTGCGGCGGCTTCTCTCAGTATCTATTTCGGGATACAGGCCGTACGCGCCATTGGGGTAGCGGCGGACACCTACACCAATCTTAGCGCCAGACTCCGGCTTGTCACGGACAACGCCAATCAGTTCGCCTACGCGCAGGCGCGACTGTTCCAGATATCTCAGCAAAACCAATCCGCACTGGCCGAGACCACCACGCTCTATACCCGAGTCGCTTACGGGATGCGTGATCTGGGGCAGTCGCAGGCCAACATCCTTAACGTGGTGGACCTGCTGGGCAAGGGCATGAAGATCAGCGGGGCCAGCGCGACGGAAGCGGCATCGGGCCTCATGCAGTTCAGCCAAGCCATACAATCCGGCATCCTGTCGGGCGATGAATTTCGCGCAACCTTAGAGAATATGCCGCGTATCGCCAAGGCGATTGCGACGGGCCTCGGCCTCAGTCTGGGGCAGCTCCGCAAACTTTCCGAAGCGCAACAGCTGACCGCCGACAAGGCTATCGGAGCCTTGCTGAGTCAGTCCTCGGCATTGAATGCCGAAGCGGCCAAGATACCGCTGACCATGGGCAGAGCGTGGACCGAGGCGACCAACGCCTTTACTCGACTGGTCGCGCAGGCGGATGCGGCGGTAGGCGCAAGTCGGGCGGTTGCCTCGGCGTTCAAAGGGTTGGCCGATCTCATGCAAGGCTCATCCGGCGGGGAAGTGTCCCCTATGGAAGCGTCTCTCAAGCGAATACTTGAAATCCAAAAAGAGATCGCGCAGCTTGAGAAGTACCAGAATCAGTCTTTCTTGTTCCGACCTCTGGATGTGACGCTGAATGCGGGTCAGGGAGAGAAACTGTTCGCCCTGCAAAAGGAGTTGAGAGCGCAGCAGGAGGCCGTCCAGACCATGAAGGACGCCGAAGCAAGCGCTACAGGTAGTTCGGCCAGCCGCACGGCGCAGGAGTACCTGGATGCCGCCAGTGCCGTATGGAAACTTAGCGACGCGCAGAAAACCGTCATCGAGGAGATCGTCAAGATCGGCGAAGCCGAAGGGTTCGACCCGGCTTTTCTGCTGTCTATTGCCAAGGTGGAATCGGACTTCAATGCGGTGGCGAAAGCCACTACGTCGTCCGCCAAAGGCGCATTTCAGTTTGTCGACGGCACGGCCAAACGCTTTGGCATTGACGACCCCTTCAACATCTATGCCGCTACCAAGGGTGCGGTGAAGTACCTGTCACTGCTCAAGAACCAGTTCAAGGACACCGGGTTGGCCGCAGCGGCCTACCACGACGGCGAAGGCGCTGTTGCCAAAGCAGGTAACCGGGTTCCGGTCAACAGTTCCGACCCCGGCTACAGCACCCGTGTTCTGAAGAACATGCGCGACCTGCAACTGGCCATGGGCAGAGCGTCGGATGATCTGAACAAGGATGTTGCCAAGTCCGAGGCGGATCATTACCAGATGTATGCCGAAGGTCTGGATCAGCGGCTGCAGTCCTTCGATAACTACACCAAGGTCGCTCTGGCCAAGAACAAGACCCTGCTTGAAGAACTGCAGGTGCAGCAGGAGCGGGTCAACCAGCAAACCACACAGGCCAAATCCACAGGTGACTTTGCCGGTATTCAGCAGGCACAGGTGGAACAGCAGACCCTCATGCGCGAGCGCAATCGTATCGCGCAGGAATCCATTGATCTTGAAGAAAAGGCGGGCAAACTTCGTCTGAAGAATATCCGTGAGCAGATCGACGCTGCCGGAGACCTCAATCAGGGACAGGTGGTGGATAGTCTGATCTCCGACTACACCAAGCAAATGGCGGACTTGAAGTCTCTGGCGGAGCAGCGCAAGCAGATTGAGCTTCAAGCCAACACCGAAAGTCTTCGCAACCAGCAGGACTACAGCGACACCGTCAAGCGGATGGGCGAGGAGGAACTCCAGTATCGCCAGCAAGCCGATCAATACTCGGTACAGGTGATGGAAGGGGTGGCCGAGGGCCAGAGGCGCGAAATCGACTCTCGGCTCGAAACTGCCAAGACCGCCGCTGCGGTAGCCCATGAGGAGCGCCAGTATCAGATGGAGAATCTGGCGGGTCTGGCGGCTATCGATCAGCAGCGCAAGAACATCAATGCGGATCTTGTTGACACGATCAACCTGATTGAACTGGAGAAGCAGGCCAATCTCGACAAGCTCAACATCGAGAATCAGCTACTCGCCCAACAAGCGCAGATCGCACAGTCGCGACTTGATACCGCTGCTACCCGTGAAACACAACTGGCGGCTCAGAAAGAACTTCTTGCCATACAGCAACAACAGTCCGCCAACGCCCAGGCGTATCTGGATATCCAGACTAAAAGCACCGCCGAAGCCGCCAAGGCGCGAGCCGACGCCACCAAGCAAGGCCAGACGCTGGACACCAAGGAGGTTAAGGAACGCCAGCTTCGTGAGAATGCCTACTGGGATCAGACCATTGGTCGTCTGCGCGAATACGCCGCGCTGATGAAAGAGATCACCGGACAGGATAACAATCCGTGGTCAGACATGGCGCTGGGTGCAATGGAGTACGCCAAAAGCGTCGATCAGATTTCGCAGAAGTTCAACGATCTCCGCGCCAACGGCGAAGGTGGGACATTGACTGACCTGCAGGAGTCTTTTGAGCAGGGCCAAGCTGCCGCCGCCATGATGGCCAAGACCATGCTGGTGGCCAGAGAGAATACCGAGAAGGGTTCGCAGGCGTATAAGAATCTGACAACGGCCTCTGAAAACTTCATGGCGGTCTTGCAGTTGCTGAATGTGGCTGAGGGTATTGCGGCAGTCCTCAAGCAGCTGAATGAAGGCGAACCCTATACTGCTGCGATTCGTGCGGCTGGCGTGGCCATGATGGTAGCCAGTATGGGCTTGAACACCGGATTCGGCGGGGGTGGTGGCGGACTATCCGGTAAAGACAACATCAATCGCGACGGTACAGGCGGCGGCGTATTGGGTGGCAAGGCCGATGAAGTCAGCAATTCCATTGCCGACTCGCTGGAGATCATCAAGCAGAACAGCAGCAGTGACCTTAATTACAGCGCGGCCATGCTCCGGGCACTGCAAAACATCGAATCCGCTTTGGCAGGCGTCACCACTCAGGTTATCCGTGGCGTTGGCCCGTCCCAGATGGCGATGGCGGGCATGGGATCGCAAAATCTCAGCCAGAAAATTAACCCGATGGCCGGGTTTGCTGACCCGCTGACCAATGCCATCCATAGCTTTGTGATGAACTTCAGCACCAAGCTGGTTGGCTATGGCATCCAGGGGCTGGATCAGTCGTTGAATGACATTTTCAAGAGCGGCTTCCAAGGACTGAGCTTCACCGATATTGAGAAGACCACAAAAGTCTTCGGCATGACCGTCAGCAAAAAGCTGGAAACGGTTTACGAGGAACTGGCATCGCCCGTCGAGCGGCAACTCGGTCTCGTCTTCAAGGGCATTGCCGAGGCACTCAAGGCGGGCGGGGAAGCCTTCGGGCTGACTGGCGAACAAGTCATGCAGCGCATCGGCAACACCACGCTGAATATCGGCAAGATAGACCTAGCCGGTCTCAGCGGCGAAGAGGTGCAAAAGAAGCTGTCCGAAATGTTCTCGGCCATGACTGACACCGTGGCGAAGAAACTGATGCCGGGTCTCAAGGACTTCATGCAAGTCGGGGAGGGCTACAGCAAGACCTTCTTCCGGGTGGCCGATGGGGTCAATCGCGCTACCGGCTCGCTGGAGCGGCTGGGCATAGAGGCCGTGCGCTATTCCACCCTCGCCAAAAAGCAGGGGGATGTCGCCACCGAGATTGTCTACGAATCTCTAATGGCGCAGAACAAACTGACCGGCAACCTCAAGCAGTTCCTCAAGGATCTCAAAACGACGGCGAGCAGTGCAGAAGAGTACGTCGCCTCCTACGAAAAGTTGATGCAGGCCAACACGCTCATGAAGGCGGGCGGGCTTAACGCGGGCGGTCTGAGTCAGGATATGACTAACGCTGCGGGCGGGCTGGACGCCTTCGTCGCCGCTATGGAGACGTTCAATAGCGAAATACTGGGCCGCGACATGAGCGCGACCATTGCGGATTTATCGACTCGCTTCCATGAGTTGGGTTACGCACTGCCATCCAGCCGTGAAGCCTTCGCGGATATTGTCCGCAGCATCAACGTCACCGACGAAGCCGGTCAGAAACTGTTCGGTCAGATGATCGCACTGTCAGGCGCGATGACCCAGGTGTTCACCGAGACCGAGCGACTGACGCAGAAATACGCCTCTTTACTCGATCCCCTGTTCGACATTCGGAAACGCATTGAAGAAGTCGGGTCGGACTTCAATACCCTGATTGACGAAAAACTTGCGCCTATCGCGTCGAAATACGCAAAGCTGCGGGACACTGAGCAGGCCGATCTCAGCATGCTCACGCCCGGCTACAGCGCAGCGATGGACGACGCGGCCACCTTGCCAAAGCAGATTGATGCGTGGCTGAAGGAGATGCAGACCGCCAAACCGGCGCGAAAGAAAAAGCTGGTGCAGATGGTGGCAGACGCGAGAGTCGAGCTATCCCACGCCCAAGAGGTCGTTGATACCTACGGCGCATGGATCAAAGAAGCTCAGAAAAACATCAGCGCCATTGACACCAGCGAGATCATCGACAAAGCCGCTGCCAAAGCACCGCTACTGGCGCAAGCCCGCGATGCGATGGCGCAGACGCTGGAGGACATTTTCAACGGGCTGGCGCAAAGCATCCAGGCCGCACAGCAGCGCCTTGAATCCGTCCTCAATCTCCAGAAGTCACTGGCCAGCCAGCTTGCCACCCTGCAAGGGCCGGATGCCGTGTTCCGCAATGCCGCCAGTGGATTGTCTGCCGCATGGTCGGATATCAATACCTACATCGCTGACGTAAAAGGCGGCATGACCCGCAATGTCGAGACCGAAGTGGGACTGCTACAGACCGCCCAGCAAGCGGTGATGGACAAGTACAACGCCGAGATTGCCGCCATCCAGCAAGCCGAGCAAGCCTTCATCGCGGCTGAAACCGAGCGGCTGAATGCCGCGCTACAGGTGCGGATTGATGCCATCAACGCGGCGACCGAAGCCGCTGTCAAGGCAGAAAACGATAGGCTCAATGCCGCCGTCAAGACCCAACAGAAGATCGACGAGCAGGTACTCAAAAGCCAGCAGAAGGAATTCGACGCGGCCAACAAGCTGACCCAGAAATCCTTCGACGCCGATCAGAAGGTATTGCAGAAACTGCATGACGAGAAGCTGCAAGGCTTGCAGGATGAACTCGACGCGGCCACCAAGTTGCGCGATGCCATCAAGTCAGTCGCGGATTACGCGGCGGGCCTGGCACTGAGCCAGAACAGCACCCTGTCACCCGAAGCCAGACTGGCAGAAGCCCAGCGCCAATACCAGACGCTGGTCTCGCAGGCGCAGGGTGGCGATGCCGAGGCCATGGGCAAACTGGCGGGCGCGTCGGATGCGTATCTGGAAGCCGCCAAGACCTACTACGGCAGCAGCACCAATTATCAGGACATCTTTGATGGGGTGCAGCGGGCAATGGAGTCCATCGGCGGCATGTCGGGCCCTGATCCAGACTCCATCCAGTCCCGTATCGACCTGTTGCGTGAAGCGCAGGCCGAGGAGATGGATGCCCTGCGCGAACTGCAAGCCGAGAAACTGGATGCCATCCGCGAAGGGCAGCAGGATCAGCTTGATGCGATCCGTGAGCAGCAACAAGGCGCACTCGATGCCATGCGTGAGGCCAGTCAGGCCCAGCAGGATGCGGTTCGCAAGGCCGCGCAATCCCAGATCGAAGCGCTTCAGAAACAAACCCAGCAGGCCATTGCCGACCTGAGTGACCCGACCAAGAACCGCGCCATGGCCGAAGCCAAGGCAGCGGCGGAGCGGGACATGAAGGAACTCCAGCGTCTGGCGGAACTGACTCGGCAGGAGGCGCAGATACAAGCGGACAAGGCGAGACAGGAAGCGGCTGACCAAGCGCAGAAAGCCATTGATATTGCCAATGACCAACTCAAGGCACTGGGAGACGCCAACGGCCTTAACCGTGACCAGATCACATCTCTCTACAGCATCATCACCAAGCTGGGCGCACCGATCCCTCAGTTCGCCAACGGCGGCTATGCCCAGGCAGGCATGGCGCTGGTCGGCGAGAAAGGCCCGGAGATTGTCCGCTTCGAGCGCCCCGCCCAAGTGATGACCGCTGACGAAACCC
>JBPCSW010000265.1:0-6184 GCA_051006675.1 Fluviibacter sp. | reverse complement strand
CGGGATTATTAGCATCTGCTGCCAAACCATATACGGTTACAGTATGTAGGCCCAGAAGCCTGCCGCCCCGAAGCAATTCAACGGCACGGGCAATTTCAACCGAGCCGGCGGCAATCTCAGGCATCAGGCAAACCCAGAATCGCACGTGCCTTTAAGGCCTGCTCATACACGAGCTTCGGATCTTGCCCGATGATCGTGAAGTGCCCCATCTTACGACCGGCGCGGGGCGACTCCTTGCCGTAGAGGTGCAAAGAAAGCCCTGGAATAGCCAACAAGCCATTCCAATCAGGCTCACGTTGCTCACCATCAGCGAACCATAAGTCACCCAGCAGGTTCACCATCACAGCCGCGGAGTGCGCACGCGCCTCACCCAAAGGCAATCCACAGAGCGCCCGTACTTGCTGCTGAAACTGATTCGTTGCACAGGCATCCAAGGTGTAATGACCACTATTGTGCGGTCGCGGTGCCATTTCGTTGACGACGAGTTGGCCACGGCTCACAAAGAATTCCACCCCCAAGGTACCCACATAGCCAAGGCAACCCGCCAGCTTTTCTGCAACTTCACAGGCCGTATCAGCCAAACATTGTGATCCCCAAGCCGGGACGATACTCACATCGAGAATGCCATTGCGATGGCGGTTTTCTGCCGAAGGAAATGCTTTAACACTGCCATCCTGTCCTCGCGCCAGCACCACGGAAATTTCATAATCGAGCGGCAATTTGGCTTCAAGAATGCAACGCATTGATCCCAAAGAAACCCAGGCACTTTCAGCAGCCGCACGATCCTCGACAACG
This sequence comes from Fluviibacter sp., assembly GCA_051006675.1. GTDB lineage: Bacteria > Pseudomonadota > Gammaproteobacteria > Burkholderiales > Rhodocyclaceae > Fluviibacter. The sequence continues at coordinate 5,389 of JBPCSW010000265.1, read as the reverse complement.
GCCTGACCTTTACCATCGTAGCCCAGACGCGCTGCCTTCAGAATCCCGGGGAAAAGATGGTTTGGTGCGTTACGCAAATCTTCGAGGGTGTTAATTTCTGTGAACGGCCCATGAGGCAAGCCATGAATCTTCAGAAAGGTTTTCTCAGCGATCCGGTCCTGACATACCGAGACTGGTGCGGCTGATGGATGCACTGGCAGACGTTCAGCCAAAACGGCCAAAGTCTCGGCAGGCACGTTTTCAAATTCCGTTGTTACCGCTGCGCACCCTTTGGCCAATTCGGCCAAGGCAGTGCTGTCATCGTAATCGGCACACAAATGGCGATCAGCGATACGACCCGCTGGGCTATCCGCATCCGGATCCAGCACCCAAACCTGATAACCCAGTTCATGTGCCGCCATAACGAAATAGCGGCCAAGCTGACCGCCACCGAGCATGCCCAGCACCGCTGGCGCTGGAATAAAAGATTTCTTCATCAGACTTCAGGCAGTTTCATCGCCAGCACTTTGGCTGATTGCTGCTGGCGGAATTGCTGCAAACGTTGATTCAATGTCGCATCCTGGTTTGCCAACATGGCAACAGCAAACAACGCCGCATTTGCCGCACCCGCTTCACCAATAGCGAATGTAGCCACGGGAATGCCTTTGGGCATTTGCACGATCGAATGCAGGGAATCGACACCTGACAATGCTTTAGATTGAACCGGTACGCCCAGTACTGGCAAAGTGGTCTTTGCTGCTAGCATGCCCGGCAGGTGTGCTGCACCGCCAGCACCAGCGATGATGGCTTGCAGGCCACGAGCACCCGCTGTTTCGGCATATTCAAACAGCAGATCCGGCGTACGATGCGCAGAAACCACACGCGCTTCAAATGGCACACCAAACTCTTTTAGCATCACGGCAGCTGCTTGCATGGTCGGCCAGTCAGAATCCGACCCCATCACGATGCCAATCAAAGGCCCTTTAGTGTCTGCATTCATTTCACAGTTCCTTCGGCAAAGCGCTCAGCTGAGGTCAATGTATTCGCCAACAACATGGCAATCGTCATCGGACCAACTCCCCCAGGTACTGGCGTAATGGCGCCGGCAATCGGGGCGACGGCTGAAAAATCGACATCACCACACAAACCGCCACCCGCTTCAGCAGGCAACCGATTAATACCCACGTCAATCACTAAAGCCCCCGGCTTCACCATGTCCGCAGTAACAAACTTCGGCTTGCCAATCGCAGCCACCAGAATATCGGCCCGACGGGTATGCGCGTTTAGATCCTTGGTGCGTGAATGGCACACGGTCACCGTACAACCGGCGTGCAGCAACAGCATGGCCATAGGCTTGCCAACAATATTAGAACGGCCGATCACAACGGCTTCCTTGCCATTGAGATCAACGCCTGTTTCCGCCAGCAGCTTCATCACACCATATGGCGTACAAGGAATGAAGCGTGGGTCACCCTGCATCAAGGCACCAACATTGGCGGCATGAAAGCCGTCCACATCCTTTTCCGGGCGAATGGCCGCCAGCACTTCGGCCTCATCAAACTGTGGCGGTAGCGGCAATTGCACCAGAATGCCATGTACGGCAGAGTCACTGTTCAATTCAGCGATTTTGTCGAACACAAGCTTCGGGGCAACATCTGCTGCAAATGGAAAATCAAACGAAACCATTCCGGCCTCGTGGCAAGCCTTGATCTTGTTACGCACATAAACCTGCGATGCCGGATTCTCGCCTACGAGAATGACAGCCAGTCCAGGCCGGGTTCCCTGAAGCGCCAACTCGTCGGCACGCACTTTGAATTCGGCACGCAAGCGTTTCGATAACGCGGCACCATCAAGAATTTGAGCAGTCATAGCTCGCTATTTTACTGCAAACCGCCACTGCGCCACTGAAATTCCCTGAGCAGCCACATCGGCTGTCAAACTATCGACATCCACCCCGGAAACCACCAGGTCAGGGCAACGTGCAGAAAAATCCCGGATTCTCCGTAATGGCAAAGGGCTGCTCCAGGCCAGCATTAAGCAATTACCCCCATGCTGATCAAACTCTGGTTGCCACCCCAAGTGTAATGCACCAGATTTGTCACGCGAGCGCCTGAGTTCCTGATTGAGCGGAGAGGCTTCTATGGCGGAGGTCAGTGCTATTTGCCTCGCAGAAAGCCACGATAAATCACTCACTTCTTCCTGTCTGCCACTGACCAAAGCGCCGGACAACAAATTAATGCCGCCAAATACTACGACCGGGACAAGGTATTCGCCTGAAAGCAGCATGGCCTCTGCCAGCCAGTTTTCGGCAACACGTTGCGGCGCCCCATTCAACTCCAGCACCGGCACCCCAAGATTGCGCAAGGACTGTCGAAATAAACCCGCATCACCATGTGCTTCCGGTTGATAACCATGCCATTGCGGTTCTTCACAGCGTAACCGGCTCAAATAGTTGGCAAACGAGGCTTCTTGTATAGGCATGTTGCGATCATGCCACGCTCTTTATTAAAGAACGAATGAACCGCTTGACGCACGATGAATCGCACTTTAGTATTTTCACATAACAAGACGTTGTTTCACATTACAAAACAAACAACCCGTCACAGCGGTTGTGCGGCGCGGAACTTCGCGAGGGCACATACCGCTATAGTCACAACGGGTTGTCCAAATCGAGTCATAAACGCTGGTCGTGACGGGTTCCTTAGAAATCCGTCTCAATAAGGAGGCAGCATGTCGGCAGAAAACGAAATGAATTCCATACCCGGTCAAAGCAATGATTCGGACCCCCAGGAAACCCGCGAATGGCAGGATGCGCTCACCGGCGTTATCAGCAATGAGGGGGATGAGCGCGCCCACTACCTGATCGAAACGCTGATTGATCAGGCGCGCGCCAAAGGCATCGACATTCCGTATTCCGCCAACACCGAATACATCAACACGATTCCTGTTACACAACAGCCCAAGTATCCGGGCAACGCGGACATGGAGATCAAGATCCACTCCTATATCCGCTGGAACGCCATGGCGATGGTTGTGCGCGCCAACAAACACACCAACGTCGGCGGACATATTGCTTCTTTTGCTTCGGCTGCCTCCCTTTACGACGTGGGCTTCTCACATTTCTGGCACGCGCCTTCTGCCGAACATGACGGCGATCTGATTTTCTTCCAGGGCCACTCGGTGCCTGGCGTCTATGCACGCGCCTTCATGCTTGGCCGATTTACCGAAGCGCAGCTTGATCATTTCCGTCAGGAAACTACCGGCAAGGGGATCTCCTCCTACCCCCACCCGTGGCTGATGCCTGACTTCTGGCAGTTCCCCACCGTGTCGATGGGTCTGGGTCCGATTCAAGCGATTTACCAGGCGCGCTTCATGAAGTATCTGGCCAGCCGCGGTTTGATCAACGCAGAGAAAGCCGCACAGCGCAAAGTCTGGGCATTCCTCGGCGACGGTGAAACGGACGAAGTCGAATCACTGGGTGCGATCGGCATGGCCGGTCGAGAAAAACTCGACAACCTGATCTTTGTCATCAACTGCAACCTACAACGCCTCGATGGCCCGGTACGCGGCAACGGCAAAATCATTCAGGAACTTGAATCAGAGTTCCGTGGTGCCGGATGGAATGTGGTCAAACTGATCTGGGGCACCCACTGGGATGCCTTGTTCCAGCGCGATACCCAGGGCATTCTGAAGCAACGCATGATGGATCTATGCGATGGCGAATACCAGACCTTTAAGTCCAAAGATGGTGCCTACGTCCGCGAGCATTTCTTCAACACGCCTGAACTCAAGGCACTTGTCGCGGACTGGACTGATGACGAAATCTGGCAGTTGAATCGTGGCGGCCATGATCTATTCAAGATTTTCGCTGCTTACGACCGGGCCATTAAACATAAAGGCCAGCCAACACTCATTCTCGCCAAAACCATTAAGGGATTTGGCATGGGCAAAGCCGGCGAAGCCATGAACACCTCCCATCAGCAAAAGAAGATGGATAAGGAACAGATCGCCCGCTTCCGCGATCGCTTCTCGCTGCCGGTGAAAGATGACGAAATCGAAGCGCTACCCTATCTGAAATTCCCGGAAGATTCTGCAGAACATAAGTACATGCTAGAGCGCCGTATGGCTCTGGGTGGCTTCCTGCCGCAGCGCCGTCGCAAAGCCGAAGCGTTGACGATTCCGCCATTGTCGTCCTTTGACGCTTTGCTTAAAGCGTCTGGAGACGGACGTGAGCTGTCAACCACCATGGCCATTGTCCGCATCATGAACATGATGCTTAAAGACAAAGCAGTAGGCCGTAATGTCGTCCCGATCGTTCCGGATGAATCGCGCACCTTCGGTATGGAAGGCATGTTCCGCGCCGTTGGCATCTGGAACCAGGAAGGCCAGAATTACGTGCCGGAAGATCATGACCAACTGATGTTCTATAAAGAGAGCAAAGATGGTCAGGTTCTTCAAGAAGGCATTAATGAGGCGGGCGCCATGAGCGACTGGATTGCCGCTGCAACAGCCTACTCTGTACATGGCGTACAAACCATTCCGTTTTACATCTGCTACTCGATGTTTGGCCTACAGCGTACGCTGGATCTGTGCTGGGCAGCAGGCGATCAACGTGCGCGCGGTTTCCTTATTGGCGGCACGGCCGGCAGAACAACACTCAATGGCGAAGGCCTTCAGCACGAGGATGGCCACAGCCTGCTGCTCGCGAACCTGATCCCAAACTGCATCTCCTACGACCCCACATTCCAGTATGAAGTTGCAGTCGTTGTGCAAGATGGTATGCGTCGCATGCACGTTGATCAGGAAGATGTTTTCTACTACATCACCGTGATGAACGAAAACTACAAACACCCGGAGATGCCTGCAGGTGCAGCGCCCGACATCATCAAGGGGATGTATGCCTTCAAGAAAGGGGCCGCTACTAACGGCCCGCGTGTGCAACTCCTTGGCTCTGGCACAATTTTCCGTGAGGTTATCGCTGCTGCAGAGCTACTGCGCAAAGACTGGGGCGTTGAATCTGATCTGTGGGGTTGCCCAAGCTTTAATGAACTGGCTCGCGATGGTGAAGATGTCGCTCGCTGGAACATGCTCCATCCGACTGATCCTCAACGTATCTCCCACGTGGAATCAAAACTCGCAGGCGCCAGCGGTCCGGTAGTTGCTGCTACCGATTACATCAAGCTCTACGCAGAGCAGATCCGCCCATTCATCAAGAAAAACTTTGTTGCCCTTGGCACGAACGGTTTCGGCCGTTCTGATACCCGCGAGCACCTACGCAATTTCTTCGAGGTCGATCGTCACTGGGTGACGTTGGCCGCGCTGAAGGCCTTGGCTGACAACGGCGAAATCGGCCGCGAGAAAGTCGCTGCCGCCCTGGTCAAGTACAACCTTGATCCGAACAAACCCAACC
>JBPCSW010000264.1:0-2918 GCA_051006675.1 Fluviibacter sp. | reverse complement strand
CAGGCGTTTCTGTTCGCGGCCGGAAAATTTGATCGTGGGCGGGATGGTCGCGGCGAACTCGACCACCGGTTGGTCATGGAAGGGGACACGCGACTCTAGGCCATGGGCCATGCTCATGCGGTCTTCGACCTGCAACAGGGCCGGCAGCAGGGTTTTGAAGTCGAAGTGGGTCATCAGGTCGAAGTAGGCCTCCGGCCCGACGTTGTCGCCCCAGAAGATGTTCTTGAACGCCGGCAGCACCGTCGTGAAATCGACGGCGTCCGGTGAAATCGCAGCCCCCAGGGTATTGGCACGGTTGACCAGACGGAAGTAGCGCTCGTCGCGCGGTCCGAACAAGCCCTCTGCCCAGAACTCGCGCAATAGCGGCTTGTACTGCTTGAGCGTGACCAGGTTGGGGATGATGGACTCGTAGGTGACAACGAACTGGCCGTCATGTCCCGTACCCTCGAGCGCGCCATTGATGCACTGTTCGAAATAGGCCACCAGATAGCGCGCATACCCGCCGAAGATTTCGTCGCCACCCTGACCGCCGAGCACCACCTTGAGCTTGCTCGCGGCCAGCTTGGAAACCATGAACTGCGGGAACGAGCCGGGACCGGCGACCGGGCCGTCGAGGTGGTAGATGACACGGCCGATGTGTTCGACGAAATCGTCTTCGGTGATGTCCTGCACGTGGCAGGCCATAGCGTGGGCGTCCGCCACGTCGTGGGCGTAACGCGACTCGTCGTAGGCCGGACCATAGAGGAAGCGGCCGTGGAAGATCTGGAACGGCCCGGTCGGCCGCGCGCGGCGCGCCATGATGGCCAGCAGACTCGAGTCAACGCCGCCGCTGACGTAGGCGCCAACCTCGACGTCTGCGCGCAGGTGCTTGTCGATCGAATCGGCCATCAGCTCGCGCAGTCGTTCGACGAAATACGCTTCGGTACGCCAGGGGTCCGGCTCGTAGTGCACTTCCCAGTAGCGCTCGAAGCGCGGCGTAGCCACGCTGTCCGGCATCCAAGCGATCACCGCACGGTGCGCCGCCGGCACCTCGTGCACGCCGTCGAGCAGGGTCGCGCCGCTGATGGTGAATTGAAAGCTGAAATACTCGGCCAGCGCGTTGCGGGCCAAGCGGCGCTCGGCCATGAGAGGCACCAACGCCTTAACCTCGGAGGCGAAGTAGAGCCTGTCGCCCTGGCACGTCCAGTACAGCGGCTTGATGCCGAAACGGTCGCGGGCGACGAATAACTCGCGGCTGCGCGGATCCCAAACCAGGATAGCGAACATACCACGCAACTTCTCGACACATGCCGGGCCCCAGCGCAACCAGGCACGCAATATAACCTCGGTGTCCGAGGTCGTGGTCCATTCACCACCGATTTCCGCGCGCAACTCGAGGTAATTGTAAATCTCGCCGTTGTAGCTGATCACCACGCCCGAAGCCGGGTCGGTCATGGGTTGGGCGCCGTGCTCGGTCAAGTCGATGATCGACAGGCGCATATGCGCCAGGCCGACGCGCCCATCGGCGGCGAGCCACTTGCCTTCACCATCGGGACCGCGGTGCCGTTGCAGATCAATACCGCGCTGCAGAACCTCCTCGCCGTTGGCTACCGGGCCAGCGGCGACAAAACCAAATACTCCGCACATACTCAAGACCTCCCGGCCAGCGCCAGCGCAGCGACATCGCGCGCAAACAGGGTGCGAACGCCACGACGTCGCAGTTCCGCGAGCAGGTCGCGGTATAGGTCGCGTAGGCCATAGCCACGGTGAATGTGGTCGCGGAAGTGCGACTCGGGCACCCTGGCTAGGTCCGCAATGCCACGGCACAGCGTCCGACGCAGATGATCGGTAGGGGCGTTGAGATAGATAAGCATGGGATGGACATTGAGTATCTTCAGGCCCGGCGTGTCAATGCGGATGCAGCCCAGTTCGAGCGACTCGCCGACGTCGACATGGATGCCGTCCTCCCATACGTAGGCCAGCTTCACTAGGCCGTTGTAATCGACGTAACCCTGCGCGAACGGTTGTTGCCACAGGAAGGTGCTGATGTCGTACTGCAGGCCGGCAGCGTGCGCCAGGTCGCTGATATTCTGGCCGAAGAAGTTACGATGGCAGCGCAGCCCGACAGCATCGGGGAAAATTTCCTTGAGTTCGAGGATCTTGCGCGCGAAGCGGTGCTCCGGGTGCGGCCGCGTATTGTCCGGATGCAAACCAGTCTCTACGAAGTCGGTCGAGGCTTTGAGCAGCGGGCTGTCATGGGTCGCGAAGGCCGTGATCCGCATGCCCTGCGCCGCGACCAGATCGAGGACCGCGGCCGTGGCGTAGTCGGGTGCCCAATCGATGTCGGTAGTCAGCACCACCGTATCGAGGCCGTCAAGGTTGTAGGTACCGCGCAGCGGATCGCTGGCGAACAGCGTGTCTGGCGCGATCATGCAGCTCTCGCTTTTGGTTGGTAATTTTCGTTGAGCAGGCGCGCGTACATGGCCTCAAAGCCGCTGGCCTCGGCCCTCCACAAATATTTATGAGCCTTGTCGATGAGGTTGGCGCGGAAGCGTCCAGGACCGCCTTGTTCCGGATCGAAGATCTCGTTGATGACTTCCGCATAGTCGGTGGCAACGTGCAGGGGACGCAGGACACCGAAGCCCTCAATCGGCACGACCTTGGCAACGTTGACCAGCTCGCTCGAACCGATCATCGGTGTGCCCGCAGCGATGAATTCATACATCTTGTTGGGCGAGGAGATGCGCGTATTCAGGTCGAGTGCCTGGTATGGCATGACACCGACGTCGACCGACGCTGCCCAGTAGACGATTTCGCTCCACGGTACCGGGTTGAGGAAATGCACGCGATCTCGGATGCCGAGGTTGGTGGACATGCGCTCGAACTCGTGTATTTCCATGCCCCACGTCAGGTAAACCATGTGCACGGCGACACGCGAC
>JBPCSW010000263.1:0-5859 GCA_051006675.1 Fluviibacter sp. | reverse complement strand
CATCGCTTGCCATTGCCGTACCGACCTTTGTAATTGGCCTAGGCCTTACGATAAGTCTGGCATTGTTTTTGGTGCTTTTCCGCGGCACGTGGCTGGATCGAACGGGCGTCGTGCTCTGCGTTGGACTCATGTCGATATCTTCGTTGTTTTTCATTATCGGCGGGCAGTTTCTCTTTGCGCGCGTTCTGCAGTTAGTTCCCATCTCAGGCTATGCCAGTAATCCGTTGGTAGCCTGGCATTTTCTGATCCTGCCGGTTGCTGTGGCAGTGGTTGCGGGTATCGGCGGCTCAACGCGCTGGTACCGAACGCTGTTTCTCGAAGAGATCGGCAAAGACTATGTGCGTACCGCACGTGCCAAGGGGCTCTCTGATACCGCTGTTCTATTCCGGCACGTGTTACGTAATGGTCTGATTCCTATCCTGACGGGTGTGGTTGTCGTGATTCCATCATTGTTCATGGGGTCGCTACTCATCGAGTCATTCTTTGGTATTCCCGGCCTAGGCAGTTACACCATTGATGCGATTGCGGCGCAGGACTTTGCTGTGGTGCGCGCCATGGTCTTTTTGGGTTCCGTGCTCTATCTATTGGGTCTGATCCTCACGGATCTGTCCTACACCCTCGTTGATCCGCGGATCCGGTTGAAGTAGCTATCATGACGATCAACTCGATTTTCACAACATTGAACCAGAGCTTGTGGGTCTGGTTGGCGACCGATGTGTTGTTGTGGATGCTCTTTGTACTATTCGTTCTGTCGGTGGTTCTGATTGTCCGATCCCCACTGCAACGGGCTGTCTGGCAAAAGGTGTTTCGCCAACGCCTGGCAGTGGTGTCTGCGGTATTGCTCGCTGTGGCGGCCTGTTTTGCCTTACTCGATTCGATTCACTTGCGCGAACCGTTGCCACGGCCAACGCCCGAGGCACCCGTGCGCTATAGCGTGGAAGTCAATTCGGTGCTCGATCTATTGCTGGTGGAACTGCGTAGCGATCATGAAAAAACCTACTCGGCACCGCTTGCAATCACGCTGGCAGCCCTGGAGCCTGTGACGATTGCTTTGCCGGATGGCACGGTCGAAGTCCGTCGTGAAGCGCCACGTCTCAAAGTAGCGGGGGCAGCCTTCGGCCCGGGGCCAGTGGATGACATGACTTATTGGCTGGATGTGCTACAGCGAGTGGGGGTGGGTGCCTTAGGGGGCGCTATGTTCTTTGCTGTGTTTTGCTTTTTGTTCCTGCTGCTAACACGCACATTGTCAAGGCAGCAAATGCGCAATCAGGTTGCATGGCGCCGCGCTGCCTATACCCTAGGCAGCGTTTGTGTCATTGGTGGCATCTTTGTCGGTTGAAGTTCTATCTTTCACGTATTTGGTACAGATAAAGTGGGGCAGGATGTGCTCTATCAAGTCCTTAAGAGCCTACGTACCGCGTTGGTGATCGGGTTGGTGCCCACCCTGGTGACGCTGCCATTAGGCATCGCACTGGGTTTATCGGCCGGATACTTCCGTGGCAAAGTTGACGATGTCATCCAATACATCTACACCACAGTGAGCGCCATTCCGGGTGTGCTATTAATTGCCGCTGCGGTACTCAGCATACAGGTGATGATTGATAATCATCCTGAATGGTTTGCTACGGCAGTAGAGCGGGGCGATATACGTTTACTGGCACTTTGCATCATTCTGGGGATGACCAGTTGGACAGGAATTGCCCGGTTGCTCCGAGGTGAGGCGCTTAAAATGCGAGAATACGATTATGTTCAGGCGTCACGCGCCTTCGGGGTGAGCGCCGGGCAGATTCTACTGCGTCATGTATTGCCGAATGTGTTCCCGATTATTCTCATTACTTTGGTCATGGAATTTTCTTCGCTGGTTCTGGCCGAGGCAGTACTGTCGTATATCGGTATTGGTGTGGATCCCACCATGTTCAGCTTTGGCCTGATGATTAATAACGCGCGCATGGAATTGTCTCGAGATCCGGTAGTGTGGTGGTCACTCACTGCCGCATTCATGTTTATGGTGATCCTTGTCCTTGCCGCCAACCTGCTGGCCGATGCGGTGCGCGATGCGCTTGATCCGCGCGCCGAGGGGTAATCATGAATAAGGCATTGCTACAGGTGCGGCATTTGTCCCTGGGCTTTACGCGTAAAACCGACGATGGCCGCGCGGCACAGACGATTGATGCACTGAGTGACATCAGCTTTCAGTTACATGCTGGAGAAACGTTAGCGCTATTGGGTGAATCAGGTTGTGGCAAGTCGTTGACGGCACTTGCACTCATGCGCCTGTTGCCGCCACAGGCCAGATTTCAGGCTGGTCATGTGATGTTGGCCAGTAATGAATCAGGAGCGAGAGCAGAAGACCTATTGCGTGTTTCCGAAGATCGGATGCGGCAGGTTCGGGGTCGTCGTATGGCCATGATCTTTCAGGAGCCTGCCACAAGCCTGAATCCGGTGATGCGGATTGGTGATCAGATTAAGGAAGTGCTGCAATTACATCGCGGCATGGCCGACGTGGCAGCGGCTGATGAAGTTCTGGCGCTTCTGGCACAGGTCGGGTTGCCTGATCCTAAACGTGCGGCTACTGCCTATCCGTTTGAGTTGTCGGGTGGGATGAAACAACGTGCCATGATTGCCATGGCGCTGGCGGGTGACCCAGACATACTTCTGGCTGACGAACCTACGACTGCGTTGGATGTCACGCTGCAGGCACAGATTCTCGATTTGATTGCCCAATTGCAACAGGCGCGCCAGATGGGGGTGTTACTCATTACCCATGATCTGGCAGTTGTATCAGCACGCGCTGACCGCGTAGCCGTAATGTATGCCGGACAGATTGTAGAAAGCGGCCCGGTTGCCCAGGTGTTAAATCAGCCTTCACACCCCTATACCCGTGCGCTACTTGCCGCATTGCCAGAGAAGGCAATGCCCGGTGAGGCCTTGGCACAATTGTCGGGTCGTGTACCGCCGCTCGGTAGTTGGCCCATGGCTTGTCGGTTTGCACCCCGCTGTGCGATACGCGAGCCGCACTGCACAGAAGAGTCGCCACCCTGGGTGTTGTTGCCCGAGGGCAATACAATTGAATTGCAGCACCATGCCCTATGCTGGCGCGTTGGGGATGAAACAATCTCAGCGGCTCAGGCTTCGGCACCTTTGCCTGTGCCAAACCGAAGCGCGGCAGAAGTGTCTGTGCTGACGGTATCTAACCTGAGCGTTCGATATCAATCTTCAAGTCAAGGGGTTCTGCGCCGTCTTGGTCAACACTTGTTGCGCAAAAAGCCAATACCGCTCGCTCCCGTTGTGGATGCGGTAAGTTTTGATCTGAAACCCGGTGAAACGCTAGCGATTGTGGGCGAATCAGGTTGCGGTAAAACCACGACTGCACGGGCGATACTGCGTTTGCTAGAAAGTGAGTCGGGCGAAGTTGTTCTGAATGGCAAGCCAATCATCGGTCCCGGGGTGAAACCGGTGAAGGGGTGGCGACGTGATGTACAAATGGTTTTTCAGGATCCATTTGCTTCGCTGGATCCACGACAGCGGATTCGGCAGGTCTTGTCCGAAGGGCCTATTGCTCTGGGGTTGCCCGCAGCAGACACCAGTCAGGACGCATTGATCCGTTTGCTTGACCGGGTCGGTTTGCCCCCGGAAGCCCTGGATCGGTTTCCACATGAGTTTTCTGGTGGACAACGCCAGCGCATTGCCATTGCCCGTGCATTAGCTGTTTCGCCAAAAGTGCTGATTTGTGATGAACCCACTTCGGCACTGGATGTCTCTGTGCAGGCACAGATTCTCAATCTGTTGCAAAAGCTACAGGCCGAAACGGGTATCGCGTATCTCTTTATTACCCACAATTTCGGGGTAGTCCGTTACCTGGCTGATCGTGTGCTTGTGATGCAGGCAGGGAAGGTCGTGGAATCCGGCGATGCCGATCAGCTGCTGCAACAACCCCAACATACCTACACCCGGGCGCTATTGGCATCTGTACCGGTGCTTGGTTAACCGCTAACGACTCAATTGTTTTTCTTGCTGCTGGATTTGTTGGAACTGCTAGTAGTCTTGTTGTCGCTTTTGGTCGTTGGCTTGGCGGTAGCAGCTTTAGGTTCGGCTACCGATTTGCCAGAAGATTTGCTGCTGGCAGACTTGTCAGGCGACTTTGCTGGGGCTTTTTCAGCCTTGCCAGATTTTCCGGATTTTTCGGTTTTGTCTGCTTTAACCGATTTGCCCGATTTCGATGCTTTATCGTCTTTGCTGTTTGAAGTTTTGGATGATTTGCTGGTCACCGTATCGGGCTGGCTCGAAGCGCTCTTACTGGCGGGTTTGTCTGGTGTCTCTGCAACGTTGACCGGGGTATTGTCGTTAAGCTCCGCGAGCGATGCAGCAGGAGCGGATTCGGTCGCAGGATCCTTAAGCACCAGCAATGGTTGTCCTGGCTTGCTCAACGACTTCATCGATACGCCATTGGCCTCTTGCAGCTGAGATAGCGACATGTTGAACTTGCTGGCAATACGCTCAGGTTTTTCGCCGGGTTGGACGGTGTAGCTTCCCCAACGCGAAAGTGGCTTGTCAGATTCCTGATAGGCGTTCAAGTTGGATTTGAATTGCTGAACGCGGTCTTTAGGCAAGTTAATGGTTTCAACCTTCATTACCGGCCGCGAGTGTTCCGGATTGAGGGCTTTAACTTCGTCGACGCTGATATTGGCCATTTTAGCTGCGGTATCCAGGTCGATATGTTTGCCATAAAGCGCCACAGACTCGAAGTACGGGCGATTCGGTATCACGGGCAGGTTCATTTGTGCAACGAGCTGTGGGTCGCGCAGAATGTTTTTAATCGCCTGCAGGCGTGGTACGTAGTTTTTGGTTTCCGCTGGCATGCGCAGATCGTCATAGCCCGTTGGTAGGCCTTGCGCCTGGTTTTTTGCCACAGCGCGACCTACGGAACCTTCACCCCAGTTGTAGGAGGCTAGCGCCAGATGCCAGTCTCCCATCAGGCTGTAGAGGTAGGAAAGGTAGTCGAGCGCCGCACCGGTAGATGAAACTACATCGCGACGGTTGTCTTCCCACCAGGATTGGCTTAAACCATAACTACGACCTGTAGAGGGTATGAACTGCCAGAGACCGGCCGCACGGGCAGGGGATAGCGCCTTCGGGTTGTAACTGCTTTCAACCATCGGTAGCAAAGCGAGTTCGCTCGGCATGCCGCGACGTTCAAGTTCTTCCAGAACGAAGTAAGCATAGCGACGCCCGTTATCCAGCAGGCGGCGCATAGCGGCAGGCCGCTGGATGTAGTAATTCTGGTATTTCTGAACGAGCTCGTTGTCGAGGTCTGGCATGGCGAAACCATCGCGCAGACGTGCAAGAAGATCTGGTGCTTCCCGACCGGGACGGGTGTTTACAGCGCGCGTCCAGCCGATGGGAGACTTATCGGGCGCAACCACCCCTGTGGACTGGTCGGCGGCTTGCGTCATCACAGGAATGACCGAGCCTCCGAGTAGTGCAGCAGTGAAGATGGCGCGAAGCAGCATGGGGTGATTGTGCAGTTTCACGGCCATAGCAAAGGCGGAGAAACTAAATAATTATTAGAATCAGCATGATAGCACAATGCAGCTCAAACCCGCGCCGGACGTGGGGTTCAGTAGGATTGGCGATGTGCGTTTAAGACCCTGAAAACAAAAAACCGCCGGAAGGCGGTTTGATGGTCAGACGTTTCTAGAGGCTACATTTCGATTTGGCGCGGAAGACGGGGCTCGAACCCGCGACCCCCGGCGTGACAGGCCGGTACTCTAACCAACTGAGCTACTAAGCCATACTTTGGTGGGCACAACAGGGCTCGAACCTGTGACCCCCTGCTTGTAAGGCAGGTGCTCTCCCAGC
>JBPCSW010000262.1:0-2895 GCA_051006675.1 Fluviibacter sp. | reverse complement strand
TTCAGTGGCGCATCGATCTCGCCTTTAGGCTCAGGCACCTTCTGAACGATCTGCTCGAGAATGTCATCAATGCCGATACCTGTTTTAGCGCTGGCTTCCACGGCTTCGGTGGCATCGATGCCAATCACGTCTTCGATTTCTGCACGTGCCGTATCGGGGCTGGCAGAAGGCAGATCAATCTTGTTCAGTACAGGCACTACTTCAACACCCAGATCCAGTGCTGTGTAGCAGTTGGCTACCGTTTGTGCTTCCACGCCCTGCGACGCATCAACGACCAGTAACGCACCCTCACAGGCGGACAGCGAACGGGAGACTTCATAGGAGAAGTCGACGTGACCAGGGGTGTCAATCAGATTTAATCGATAAATCTGACCATCTTTAGCTTTGTAATCCAGCGCCGCTGTTTGGGCTTTAATGGTGATTCCTCGTTCCTTTTCGATATCCATCGAGTCCAGAACCTGGGCTTCCATTTCACGATCAGACAAGCCACCGCAACGCTGAATCAGACGGTCAGCCAGAGTGGATTTGCCATGGTCAATGTGGGCAATAATCGAAAAGTTACGTATGTGCTTCACGGAATTCCATTTTTCCAGCAACAAGCTGGCAACAAGTGCGGTAAAAGCGCTTCAGAAGCGCCTAATCAACCCGACATTCTACCGGATCGGGGCTCAGGCTGGCGGACTTGACGTGCCAGCCTTGTCAGGCGCTTTAGCGCAAGCCCGGCTGAGCCGGTTGTGCCTGAGGAATCGGCACAAAGATCTGTATATTGGATCGGCGAATCAGCAATGTTGCTGGCGCTTTGGCATCCATTTGGGCAATGATCTGATTGAATTGCTGTACCGAGCGTACATCCTGCGTGTCGCCTTTGGCCGTGACTGCCAGAATAATGTCACCCGGCCGCAAATCAACCCGGCTACCCGGACGGATGTCTACAACCAGAATGCCAGCATTCAGACGCATCTGCTGCTTTTGTTCGTTAGTCAGATCAGAAACCGCAATACCAAGTCGGCTATTGGTTGCTTCGCCTACGCCTCGGCCCGCCGGTTTGTTGGAAGCAACACGATCCTCCTGAAATTCGCCGATGGTCACGCTGACCGTACGCACCTGTCCTTTGCGCCATATTTCGACCTGGGATTTTGTACCCGGTTTAAGGGCGCCGACCATGCGTGGAAGATCACTAGACACGGTAATCGCTTTACCATCAAATTTGAGGATGACATCACCCGGTTCGATACCGGCACGTGCAGCCGGGCCATTTGGTTCCACACTGTTCACCAGAGCGCCACCGGACTTGGGCAATCCAAATGCCTCAGCAACTTCACGGGTAACTTCCTGGATAGAAACGCCCATCCGGCCATGACTTGCACGGCCCTTGGTGCGCAACTGTTGTTGAATATCCATAGCCAGGTCGATAGGAATCGCAAAAGAAATCCCCATGAAACCACCCGATCGGCTAAAGATCTGCGAGTTAATACCTACAACTTCTCCACGCAGGTTAAATAACGGGCCACCCGAATTACCCGGATTGATCGCAACATCGGTCTGGATAAACGGGACATAGTTTTCCTGCGGCAACGCTCGCCCCTTGGCACTAACAATGCCCGCCGTCACAGAGTGTTCGAAACCGAAGGGGCTGCCGATTGCAACGACCCATTCACCCGGTTTCAAACTGGCAGAATCGCCTAGTTTTACAGCGGGCAGTCCATTAGCATCGATTTTTAGCAATGCCACATCGGTGCGCTTGTCAGCACCGATCACCTTGGCGCGGAACTCACGCTTATCTAGCAGTTTTACGGTAACTTCGTCCGCGCCATCAATCACATGCGCATTGGTCATGACAAAGCCATCGGGTGTGATGATAAAACCAGAACCCAACGACCGGTTTTCCTGCTGGGGCTGCCCATTACCTGGTGCCTGCGGAAAGAAACGGCGAAAAATTTCGTAAGCAGGATCGGTAGGGTCCATCGGCATGCCGTTACTCGTCGCCCTGCCCCGATTATTTTGTAACGTACTGATATTCACGACAGAAGGCGACTGCTTTTCAGCGAGCTCTACAAAATCGGGTAAGCCACGGCTTTGTGCAACAGCCAAGCCGCAGACCGACAGCGACAAACAAATTAGGCAGATTTGCAGGAAGCGCTTGTACGAAAAGTTCATTGCTAAGGTCATAATGAAAAGCAGAAAAAAATCAGATAAGGCGACGCACAATACGGGGCGCGACCATGGCACGGGATTGCTGATTACCTTGTAATTGCCACCAGGCGGCGATTAGACCGATACCGGCACCGGCGATAGCGCCAATATCGGGGGTCAGTTGCCACTGCTGCGGCGTCAGGCTGGGCAATAAGATAGCGCCTAAAGCGCTGCCAAAAAACAAAAGGATCAGAGGAATCAGGTAGGCACGGGTAATACCCTGGGACAGCAAGGCATCCGGAATGGCCACCAGGACTTTGTCACCAACCTGCACACCTAATTCATCTGCCACCAGCAGTGTTTTGGGTGTGTTGCAAAGAGGTTGTGCAATGCTAACGCCACCACAACCACCCGTTTCTTGACATCGACCACAGCCCCCCGAAACATCAAACTGAAGACGAGCTAAACCCGGCGCTTCAGGCCTGGTTGGTGGGATAACTTCAATAACTTGTGCTTCACGTTCTGCCATAAGTGCGAATCCTACGCTAATTCAGGATGTTTGACCTTCCGTCCGGGCATCAACACGCGCCCAGAGCTGGGTAAGCCGAGTCTGGCTCCAGGTACCCGTTTCATGGGCGCCAGTAGTCATAACCACGCCCCGCAACGTCTGACGAATTAACAGATAGTGGTAGTACTGTTGAATTTCAGTCTGTTTAATAAGCAATCCGTCGAGCGTTAGTGAGCCCTCACCATCTATTAACG
>JBPCSW010000261.1:0-11153 GCA_051006675.1 Fluviibacter sp. | reverse complement strand
TTGCAATCCCCTTGCCTATGCCTACCCCTATACCTGCCCTTGATCCCGTCTCTAGAGCCAAGCCAGACCCCTTCTCTGACTACTGATCGCCTGTTCACTACCTACCAAATTACGCTTTTTACCTTCTTTTTACAATCAAACCCTCTAGGGCGTATAATTGTATAATAAATATATGCGGGATCGGTTCAGCCCTTGAGGCTTCATTTTATAATAACCGGATCATAATATTATAATAACCTTTATATAATGTTATAATATTTACTGTATATTATATTATAATACACCCTGTATAATTATATTATAACCTTTTTATTATATTATCATAACCACACCTCCCCCCTAGGGAGGGGGGGGATCCTTTTCTTTTGCCTAGGGGGTGATTAACACCCCTCCCGACAGGTATTTTTTTTATACCAAAAAGGAGCCAACCGCAGGTTAGACTTAAGCGAGCACGACTGAGTGCGTAGCGTCTAGGGGAGTATGAGGGGAGTGCAAAGGCATTGAGTCAATAGCAAAGGAAGGGAGAGCCGAATCTGGATGAAGGAACGACACGATGAGAAAGTTCTTTTTCCGTGTTGACACAAGGGATCGTCAACCCCCTAATAACCCCCGTGTTTTCACCCCCTCACTCCCCCAATTCTGGGGGAAGGGATTTAAGTTTTTGTTGTTGACTGAATGGTGCAGATTTACGACAAGGAATGAAGTTGAGCACGAAGTGTGCTTTGTTCTTTGACCTTGGTACTGTAGTTCAACGGTAGAACACCTGTTTTGTAAACAGGCGGTTGTCGGTTCAAGTCCGTCCAGTACCTCCATTGCTAGAGGGTTGGTAGAGCGGTTTATTGCACCTGTCTTGAAAACAGGAGGATCTAAAAGTCCCACAGGTTCGAATCCTGTACCCTCTGATTTTCTAAGGCCGACTGTTGTAGTCGGGTGCATAGTGCGGAATCGAGAGATCACAAAGGTTGCTCATGCGGTTCATATGAGATTCCAGCAATAGCACGGAGGGTTAGACTCCCTCCCCTTAGTCCTATTTACGACCCGTAGTTCAACGGATAGAACAGGTGATTTCTAATCACTTAATCTAGGTTCGATTCCTAGCGGGTCGATTTTGACGGCAACAGGAAAGTCCTAACAGTTGCAAATGTGGAGTGGTTCAATTCCACTTGCCGTCTCATTTTAGTACCACCCCGCCATCTCAACGATGGTTTCTCTGGGGTGGTCGTTTTCACCCCGATGGTGTAACGGTAGCACAGGAGTTTTTGGTTCTCCTTGTCGGGGTTCAAATCCCTGTCGGGGTTCTTTACATGGCTGGCAGAGAGGATTATTGCATAAGTCGCAAGGCTTAGGGTTGGGAGGTGGCTAACTGACTCCATCCGTTCAAATCGGATGCCATGTTCTTTACATAGCGGGAGTGGCGAAATCGGCAGACGCATCGGACTTAAAATCCGCTCATTGTGGGTTCGATCCCCACCTCCCGCACCTTTTGGGGGTATAACTCAGCGGTCAGAGTGGGCTGTTTATAACGGCTAAGTCGGGGGTTCAAATCCCCCTACCCCTACTTTCTACATATTCCTTGACTCATGTCTGTTATTCGTCCAGAAATCGTCATATGAAAGAAAAAGCGTTGTCACTAGCCTTCGGGCTATCCAGAGACTTGCTCAAAGAACTCAGATCCTCGTACGCCGAAGGACTGCATTGGAGACGCATCGAGTCCCGCAAACCGTCTCACCTCTGGGAAGTCGAGTGGACAGAAGAAGGCATCGCCCTCCTCCGTGAGAACCTAGGCATCGCCAAGGAAGAAGTCGTCGCCTCCCCAGAACGCAAGAGAGGCACGGTGTTCTGCAAGTACCGCAATCCCCGTGTCATCGGAGTCATGATTGACGGCAAGGAGTGCAATGTGCTCTGCCGTGAATCCGTGAAGTTCGGCATCGGGATGCCTGTCGATGTACGATGGGATGGAGCACGATGGGTTGTCGTGCGACACCCGAGGTTCAACGGGAAGTACTAAAATAAAAAAATTTTAAACCATGAAGAAAAATCATAAGGGAAAAGGTAAGTGCAAATGCAAGTGCAAGGGGGGTCGTAAGAAGT
The DNA here is from genome assembly GCA_051006675.1 of Fluviibacter sp. Taxonomy (GTDB): domain Bacteria; phylum Pseudomonadota; class Gammaproteobacteria; order Burkholderiales; family Rhodocyclaceae; genus Fluviibacter. The sequence goes on along the minus strand of JBPCSW010000261.1, from coordinate 9,062 downwards.
AATGGCTAATTACAAGGGCAAGAAGGTCACGCTCAACAAGCCGTTCAAGACCCCGAATGCCGCCAAGAAGTCGGCTGTGTATGTTAAGTCTGGAGATAAGGTTAAGATCGTCCGCTTCGGTGACCCGAAGATGAGCATCAAGAAGTCCAACCCTGCCAGACGAAAGTCCTTTCGTGCTCGCCACAAGTGTGCGACAGCCAAGGACAAGACTACTCCAAGATACTGGTCTTGCAAGGCTTGGTAAATGGCCTACGAACCTACACCGCATCCGATTCTCATCGCCCCGACGGCTGATGATATCAAGCGGTTGCAGGAAAAGCACGGCGTAGAAAAAACTCTCCAGATACTGAATCTGAGAGAGGACAAGATCCTAGCGGAGAAACTCGACCCTTACAGACATGGGTTCGACCTACCGCATTGGAAGGAAGCGGATGGTCTGCTGAAGGAGAACAACGAAGTACTCATCCTTGGAGGCAATCGTGCCTCTAAGACAGAGTGGGCGGCGAAGCGTGTAGTCCAGACGCTCATCAACATGAAGGATGCCCGTGTGTGGTGCTTGCACACCACGAATCAGTCCAGCATCCAGATGCAACAGCCTGTCATTCACAAGTACCTGCCTTCGGAGTTCAAGGAACTCAAGAAGAACAGGGTTCAGAATGTTCAGTACACCCAGAAGAACGGGTTCTCAGACAACACCTTCATCCTGCCGAACAAGAGCCAATGCTTCTTTATGAACTACGCCCAGAAGCGAGATGTTATCGAAGGTGGCGAAGTAGATCTCATCTGGTGCGATGAATTAGTGCCTTTGGATTGGATTGAAACCCTGCGTTATCGTATCGTTACCAGAAGCGGTAAGTTAATCGTCACCTTCACTCCAATCACGGGTTACAGTAGTGTCGTCAAGGAGTATGTCAGCGGTGCAAAGATACTGGAATCAAAGCCGTCTCCTCTGCTCCCAGATAACATCAATGTGAACGGAATACCCCGTGGGACGATGCCGTACAAGGCGAAGTCTTATGTCCGTCCAGCCGCAGTAATGTGGTTTCACAGCCAACTGAACCCGTATAACCCTTTCGAGCAGTTGAAAAAGACGCTCTCTGGCAAGAAACCTTATGAAATCAAGATCAGAGCGTACGGATGGGCTGATAATATCAGCGGAAGCCAATTCCCTAGGTTCAGCCAAGAAGCAAATGTCGTTAAGTCAGAACAAGTTCCAGAAGAAGGCACTAACTACATGGTCGTTGACCCTGCTGGTGCTAGAAATTGGTTTATGCTATGGTTACGGGTTGATAAACATGGAGATATGTATGTCTATCGTGAGTTCCCAGATTCGTCAGACGGCGAGTGGGCTTTGCCTTCGGCTGAACCAGACGGAAAGGCTGGCACAGCCCAGCGTAATGGTGCTGGACGCTCTCTTGCGGAATACAAGGCTCTTATCCTAGAACTGGAGAAGGGCGAAGAGATCTGCGACCGCTATATCGACCCTAGGGCTGGCGGTTCTAAGGCCGTGACTGAAGACGGCGGCACTACACTCATTGATATGCTCGATGACGGCGAAAACCCTATGCACTTCCAGCCCGCCGCTGGTATCCGCATCGAACAAGGGGTTGCCTTGATAAACGACGGCTTCTCGTACGATATGAACCAAGAGATTAGCCCTTTGAACAAACCAAAACTTTACATAAGCGAGTCATGTCAAAACTTAATATACTGCCTGAAAGAATGGACAGGTCAAGATGGGGAAAAGGGAGCCACGAAGGATCCCATAGACTGCCTTCGCTATCTTATGGTGATGAATCCAATATACCAAGACGATAACACAATGCAAGGCTGGGGTGGAGGGGCTTACTAATGGAAATCTACTTCCCAGCACTCTTGTCTCGTCAGAAAGCGACAGCCTTGACAGGTTTTGGACGGAAAAAACTTGAATCCTTGTTCAAAAAGGGATTAGTACGCACTTTTACGACTAAGGGCGGTCATAAACGCTACTTTAGAGACGATTTACTTAAAATAATCTATGAGCAAGTATAAAAACGGCAACGATCAACTGGTGTTCGCCAGCGATCAGCCCGACATTCCTTATCTTTACAGCGAATACCAGCGTTCTACTCAGAATGGCGGCAACACCGCTAACATCGCTGAGAATGACGATATCAGACTTGCTCGTTGGGCTGGTCAGACGGATGACGGCAAGAAGCACAGCGAAAACCTTCCAGAAGGTCAACCCGCTTTCCCTTTTGAGGGTGCTTCGGATGTGCGTTGTCGCCTTGTCGATAGAACCATCAACGAACTCGTCTCAATGATGATGACCACCTTTGACCGATGCCAAGTCAAGGTCAAGGGAACAGAATTTAGTGACTCGGAAGCCGCCGCAACTTCTAACATACTTATGAGTTGGCTTCTGGAGTCACGCCTTCGTTCGGAACTGCGTAGGGAAGCGGAACTCCTCGCCCAGTACACATCCCAGTACGGTTGGTCTGGCTTGCACATCATTTGGGAACAAGAAATCGGCACACGCCACCAGAAGTTAATGATGGATGAGGTCATGCAGATCGTTCAGCAGGCCGTACAACAGAACCCTGAGACTGTCCTAAAGGATCTGCCCTCTGCGATCTTAGACCCCTCTCTGGAGGCCTACGCCGTTGACCTCATCATGCAGTACATGAAGGCCGTCAAGCCGAAGGATATCAAGAAGGCTGTCAGAGAACTCAGAGAAACTGGTTCTGCCAATCTCCCTGAGATCTTCGTCGCCAAGAGCCAGCCCTGCATTGTCGCCCTTAAGCCGTACGATGAGATCTCCTTCCCGCCTGAGACTATTGATATCCAGAAGGCTAGAGTCGTGTTCCGTCGCACCTTCGTGACCGAAGTCGAACTCAGAGCAATGGCTGAAATGGAAGAATGGTCTGACGAGTTCGTCGAACAGGCTGTCAATACCGCTGGTATGCAGTCTCAGTTTAACGACCCTAACCTCCTTCCCGCCGCCGCCCTCATCAACTATCAGGTCAAGCGTAGCGACAACCTCATCGAACTAGTTTATGCCTACAGCCGAAACATCGACGAAGACGGTGCTCAAGGAATCTACCAGACGGTTTTCTCTCCGCAGTCAGGCTCGGAAGTCTACGCTTCGCACGGCCTGCTTGGTTATGCACACAACAAGTATCCCTTTGTTGTCTATCGCAGAGAACGCACACGCAGAGCCATCGTGGAGTCCAGAGGTGTACCCGAAATCGCCATCACCGATCAAGAGGAAATCAAAGCACAGCACGATGCCATCCGTGACAGAACAGCCTTCACTACACTTCCACCTATTCTCGTTAAGAAGCGACTTGGTGGTATAAATAGAATTGCCCCCGGAATTCATCTGCCTGTTACAAGTGCCGATGATTATCGTTTCATGCCTACTCCTACGGGTGAAACAGGCACGGCCTTTAATCTCATCGACAGAGTTGAGATGAATCACGCTCTCTACTTCGGTCTTCCTCACCCGAACATCATGCCCCAGCGGACACAGGTCACACAGCAGTCCCTGATCAACAACTGGCTTGATGTGTGGAGCGAGGCTTTCTCCATGACATTCTCTCTCATGCTCCAGTACATGGATCCTGCTGAGATCGAAGGCATCACGGGCAAGGCTCTTCCGCAGAACATCAGTTCTGTCAGCAATATGTTCGACTTCCAAGTGAAGTACGATGTGCGTGAACTGGATACCAACTTCGTGATCGAGAAACTCAAGGCCATCACTCAGTTCGTCCTGCCTCTGGACGCTGGTGGTGTCATTGACAAGAACAAGTTGGTCAAGGCGGCTGTCGAGGCTATCGACCCAGACAAGGCAAAGGAACTCATCATCAACACAGGCACGGCTTCTCAACTTCTGTACAAGGAGATTCAGTCTGACCTAGGACTGATGATGCTTGGCAACGAAGCCAACTATGTCGAGAACGACCCGTCTGCCCCGACCAAGTTGCAGTACCTGCAAGACATTATGGGCAAGAACCCGAAGGCTCAACAGTCTATGCAGGCTGACCCGCACTTCCGTGCTCTCCTTGAGAACTACATGAAGAACCTCCAAATGTCTGTGATGCAACAGCAGAACAAGCAGATCGGTCGCACGGGGGTGACACCTGTTGCCGAACAGGCTGGAAATCAGATGCAACAGCAACTCCAGCAGGCTGAACAAATGCAGACTGAACAAGAGGGGATGATGCAGTAATGCTACCCCAGCAGATCATCGTAGGTCTTTCTTTCGAGAAGAGTAACGAACTCTGGAAAGCCGTGCATCTCATGCTCGATGCATCTATCGAGGCAGAGACGATCAACGCCTTGTCTAAGGACAATAAGGGTGAGGATCGTGCGTGGCATTGCGGTCGTGCGGATGCTCTTAACGCCTTCAAGCAGATCTTGTTGAACACACGAAACGATGTGTTGAGAGATCAGGGTCGTCCTGCTGAAGAGCATAATCCGTCAGAAAACGGTATCTAAGAGTTTAACATCTTGCACTTAACTTTTCTTGGCTATACCTAGCCGATAGTTCTGGGACTATAACACCCTGCCATATCTAAAGGACTTTAGACCTTCTTCTAATGAATACAGACAATCAATCCGACCTTGGGACGGAATCAAATAACCCCACGACAAACGAAGGCACATCCACTCCCTTCGATCAATCAAAACTCGCTGATATCATTGGCGATTCGTTCCTAGGTGGTAAGGAATCGAGTGCGGAATCACCCGCAGACGAAAACGGTGATTCGGAGGCTCAAGCGACCTCTGAGGAAGATGTTCATTCACAAGAAACCGAAACAACTACCGAACAAGATCAGATCGAGGACTCCGAGGAAACCGAAGAAACCAAGTCCGAAGAAGATGAAATTGAACGGGGGTTGCCCAAAGGTGTTAAGAAACGCATCGATAAACTCTCTGCCAAACGCAGGGAGGCTGAAGCAGAAGTGGAAAGATTGAAGCAGGAAGTGGAGAGACTGTCGCAAGAGGCTACCAAGCCAGCCCAGACTCCTACCGCTGAAAATCCGTACGCCAACCTGTCTACGCTAGATGAAGTCAACCGTGAGGTTGATCAAGCCAAGCAAATCAGACGCTGGTGCGAATTAAACCCCGATGGTGCAGTAGTCACGAACAAAGATGGCTCTGAAACCGAGTATACCGCTGAAGAGGTTCGTAATATCAAGATAAAAGCCCTTGATGCTATCGAAGAACACCTCCCAGCCCGTGCCAAGTATCTGCAAAACTTTATGCAGATGGAACAGGTTGCGACAAAGGAATACCCGTGGTGGAAAGATAAGTCTGCAAAGGAAAGACAGATTGCAGAATCATTTATCAAATTCTTCCCAGAAATCCAGAAGTTCCCCGACTATAAGATGGTGGTAGGAGATTACATCCGTGGCGTTCAAGCCCGTGAAATTAAGTCTAAACAGACTGCTCCTGTAAAAGCCCCATCCCAGCCTAGACCTTCAGCCGCCCCTGCCCGTGTCCCTCAAAAGGATGCATCAGTTCAGGCCGCAAAGAAGCGTTTTACTGTTTCTGGCAACCGAGATGATCTATCGTCTATAATCGCTAACCGATTCCTGTAATCACCCCTAAAACCTATATACTAATATGGCTAACCTCACAGAACCCTCATTCTCCTCTGGTAAGAGAGAAGAACTCGCTGACCTGATCGCTCTGGTTGACGCTAAGGACACCCCCTTCACCTCAATGGCGAAGAAGGGTAGCAAGCCTGGCAACACCCTTTTCAGATGGCAAGCCGACTCTCTGCCGACACCTAAGATGACTGGTACAGTCGATGGCACAGATGTGACCACCTACGACAACTATGTCAAGGATGGTGCTACTGTCTATCGTGCTGAACTCAGCAACTACATCCAGATCTTCAGACGCTCCGTCCGTGTGTCCCCGCTTACGCAGGACATCTCGACTGTCGCTGGTGTGCGTGATGAACTCGCTAACAATGTCGCCAAGGGCATCCAAGCCCTCAAGCGTGACATGGAAGTCTCTCTCTGCTCCAACAACGCCGCTCAGGCTGACAACGGTACTGTTCCGTACATCACCCGTGGTCTTCACCGCTGGCTCCAAGCCGCTGGTTCTGGCTCGCAGGATACTGTTCTCCCGATCTCCTCGACATTCCAGACTCCGACCGCCAATCGTTCAACAGTCGGCACAGCCGCCCTTACTGAATCCGTCGTCCAGAATGTCCTCACAGGCATCTACGGTCAGACAGGCCAGTACAAGGACTACGACGCTCTCGTCGGCACAGCCCTCAAGAGAGCCTTCACGAACCTTGTGTTCACGACTGCTCAAGGCACAGGCACAGCCCCGATGACCGCCATCCGCACACTCAACCGTGAGTCGGACTCCTCGTCCTACATCTCTTCGGTCGATGTGTTCGAAGGCGACTTCGGTAAGTTACGCCTCCACCCCTCCCACTACCTCAACGCTACCTCTGGTGTTGGCTCGACCTTCGCTGGTTATGTCATCCCCTTCGACCAAGTTGAAGTCCGTTATGGTGGTAATGTCGCTGGTGTGACTTCCCTCCCGAACAACGGTGGTGGCGAAGCCCGCATGATCGAAGCCGTCGCTGGCCTCTGCGTCTACAACCCGCTGGCCTTCGGCGTGTTCGACTTCACCGCCTAATCAACGGTGTCAGACATAATCCAAAGTCTGGCTGATGCAATCCCCTCCCACCTTAGAAATAGGGTGGAGAGGGAACTCATCAACGGATGGAAAATGTCTGAGGTAAAGGCTCAGGCTTCTGCTAAACAGAACGCCGTTTTTAACCACGCCAATGAGGCACACAACATTGAAGGCGTGGGTCGCTTAAAAGCGAGAATTCCAGTCGAGGCTTGGCACTATTGGGGTCAACGCCTTGGTTATGAGTGCTGGGAGGACAATCAGTTTCTTGAAGAGTTCCTCCGAGACAATCCCGAAACAGCCATAAGAAACTATGCGAAGAGAACTGTGGTAAACGGTGCTCTTTTCACAGGCGACGGCTATCTAACCAAATGAGAACAACTGACTTCTCCAAAGTCCTTTTTGACGCTCTCCAGTATTCTGGAAACGACAGGCATAATATCACGAACGAGACTTTTGCTCAGTTTCGTGACTTTGCTTCTGCCCGTATGCGTGAGGCTTGGGAATCGTCTCAATGGCCTGATATCTGTCGCCTGTCCCCTTTCACCACATCTGTCGATGTGAACAATGTCGCCTACTTCACTCCTGCTGAAGAGGCTGACGAGATCCTTGGGGTGTTCTCAAGGAATCCGCAGGAATCAACTAAGGCCGTCCAGATCCCATATCAGATATATGATACAGGCTCTGCCCGTAGAGTCGTTATCTCTGCTCAACAGGCTGACGGATACTACCTATACCGCAAGGACTGCCCTTCACTGGAGGGCGAACTCTACAGTCCTACCGTGGTCTACTATCAAGGTGCTCAGGTCTACTTTGACTCTGGCTCTGGTACAGGCTCTTATACTCCAGTCTTGGGCAAGCCCCACGCTGGCAATTTCTATGTCTGCACGGCTGTCTCAACGACTGCTGGTCAGAACCCTAATTCTCATCCTGCGTCTTGGACTAAGATCGAGATTCCTTATGCTTTCGGAGCCTTCATGTCTTGGGCTTCTGCTACCAACTGGTTTGTATCTGAAGGTCAGATGCAAGAAGCCAGCATCGTAGAGGCCAAGGCTAAGGAGGTTTTGGAACAGGAATACGACAAGATCCTGCGTCAGCAAGGTCAATTCGGCAGACTTAACATGATTCAAACTTACTAAAATGGCTAATATCGCATTCTCCACACCGTTCACAAAGTCGTTCACGCACTCTGATACTACAGTCGGCACTTCGGCTTCTCAGATTGTTGCTCCTACGCCTAATCCTTATGACAGGCGAGTGATGCTTGTCATTCAGAACAAGTCTGATACGGCTGTTATTCAGATCATTTTTGCCGCTACTGGCTCTGTCGGTCTTGAACTCCAGCCGAACCAGTCTTGCACACTTGAGAACTATAATGGTGCTGTTCAGGATATCTCTGACACCGCTGGCACTACCTTTCACATCGCTGAAACCCTCGTCTAATGCAGATAGGTCTCTCCAGTATAGTTGGAGACGGCTTTGGGGTAGGCTCTTTCCACTTAAGCGAAGTTGCTTCTGAACCAGCAGGGTTTCCTCCGTACGGAACTATCCTTTCTACAGGTACTGAATATCTAACGCTAAACTGGGCTTATACCGATACTTCAAGCGGAAGCGGAAACTTCAACTGGGGTAGTTACCCATATTATACTAAGGCAGATGGCATGGGTGGGTATTTCTTAGATTTTACATCTGGTATGATTTATGCTGTTGAAACTGCCTCTACTAATGAGGTGATTGAAGGCACAAATGATGCTTCATACAGAATCATCTATAAGGGAGGATATGGCGTATCTGACCCTCTTGCTGGAACTTGGAACGAATGTCTTCGCACGGACTACCTTACTGGAAACTCTGGCTCTGGTACTGTTTATATTGATGTACTTGATAATTTTGGTTCCGTTTTAGGTACATATACAATAGGCAGTTACTCTTATCTTGAGAGAGGCAACGGAACCTGTGGTACATACAACGACTACACATACGATTATTCATCGTATCCTTATGGCACATACCTTACAAGTTGGTTTGATTCATCGTCTGGTTCTACATATGAAGCCTATACTGATGGTGCTGGAGGATACTATACTGTCCAACTTTAAACTTTATGGCTCCCACGCTTACTAAAATTACTATTCCTGTCGGCTGGACTGCGTTCTGTGACCTCAATGAAAAGAAGGCTTATGGCTATTCTGAGTTCAAAAAGGAATCTACGGCAAACACATCTCTTAGTCTTATTTCAAAGCCTACAAAGACCGACCTTCTCGCTGAACTCGCTCGTCTAAAGATTACACTTCCCCAATGATTACTATTATCTTTGCTACAGTCACCTTCCTTGGTGGCGTTTATGTAGTTGCTCGCTGGGATGACAAGATCAAGGCTGTCTGGTACTCTATCATTTCTCAGTAATGGCAAATGAATAC
>JBPCSW010000260.1:0-6173 GCA_051006675.1 Fluviibacter sp. | reverse complement strand
GCTGGCGACACTGTCTGCGCTGCAGCGTGGCGAATGCGACATTCTGCTGGCTTCAGTACAAACCGCATTGCACCGACTACCGCCACCTGCATTCCTGGCAGCACATTCGTTCAGCTTCACCCAGAAACAGGCGCTCGACGAATCGGCGTTACGTGCCCAGCTGGCACTTGCCGGCTATCAGGCGGTCACCAACGTGATCTCCCAGGGTGAATTCTCTATCCGCGGCGGTCTCATCGATCTGTTTCCGATGGGCAGCATGCTGCCATTCCGACTGGATCTGTTCGACAAGGAAATCGAAAGCATCAAGACTTTCGACGTCGACACACAACGAACCCTGTTCCCGGTTCCGGAAATTCAGTTGCTACCTGCGCGCGAATTTCCCACCGATGACCGCAGCCGCACCCTGTTCCGCCAGCGCTTTCGCGAAGTCTTCGAGGGTGATCCAGCCAAAACAGGCGTCTACCGCGATGTCTCTCAGGGCACGCTTCCGGCCGGTATCGAATACTACCTACCGCTATTTTTTGAAGACAACGAAACCGCTACGCTCATTGATTACCTTTCAGGTGCAGATACAGCCAATCCACCGCTGGTGGTTTTTACGACTGACCTGAGTACACCGATTCAGAGTTTCTGGCAGGAAGTGCGTTCGCGTTACACCTTCCACCAGGGCGAAAAAGAACGTCCGCTACTCCCCCCGGAATCGTTATTCCTGAATGAAGAAACCTTCTTCAAAGAAATCCAGCACACCCCACGCATCCTGCTGGCCGCGGCTGAATCCGAATCCGATAAGAAATCTTTCCCGGAGTTACCAGCCATCGGCCTGGATCGTCGCCGTGAAGATCCGCTAGAAGCATTCCGGGCCTTTACGCAGCAACATAACGGCAAAGTACTGGTCATGGCGGAAACACCCGGCCGCAGAGAGAGCATTCTGGCGCTCCTGCAGGAAGGTGCCTTCGTTGTTCACCCCGTTGAATCACTGGGTGCGGCGCTCGATGCGGATGACAAACTACAACTCCTGACCGGGCCTTTGCACCAGGGCTTTGCCATCCCGGGCCTGGCCATCGTTACCGAAACGGAGCTTTTTGCCGGTACACCCCGCCGCAAAAAACAGACCCGTAAGAAATCCAGTGCAGATAACTGGTTACGCGATCTCACAGAACTGCGCATTGGCGACCCCGTGGTTCATGAAACCCATGGTGTCGCACGTTACCAGGGACTCACCCACCTGGATCTCGGTGATGGCGATACCGAATTCATGGTGCTGGAATTCGCCAACGAAGCCAAACTGTACGTCCCTGTTGCCCAGATGCATCTCATCAGCCGCTACTCCGGGGGCGATCCGGATCATGCACCCATCCACACCCTCGGCAGCGGACAATGGGAAAAAGCCAAACGCAAGGCGGCACTTCAGGCCCGCGATACGGCTGCAGAGTTACTGGCGCTTTATGCAGCCCGTGCATCACGTCAGGGTCATGCCTTCCATTTTGATGAAGGCGACTACGAACGTTTTGCTGATGGTTTCGGCTTTGAAGAAACCATCGACCAAGCCGTGGCCATCGATGCCGTCTTATCCGATATGCGTTCAGGCCAACCCATGGATCGTCTGGTCTGTGGCGATGTGGGCTTTGGTAAAACCGAAGTTGCCTTGCGTGCCGCGTTTGCTGCAGTGGCCGGTGGCAAACAGGTCGCCGTCCTCTGCCCGACCACCCTGCTCTGCGAGCAACATGCTGAAAACTTCCGCAACCGATTTGCTGATTGGCCGGTCAAAGTGGTTGAGCTATCCCGCTTCCGTTCCGCCAAAGAAAGTCAGGCTGCGCTCGATGAAATGGCCGATGGCCGCGCCGATATCGTCATCGGCACCCACCGGCTAATCCAGAACGACATCATGTTCTCACGTCTGGGCCTGCTCATCATCGACGAAGAGCACCGTTTCGGGGTGAAACAGAAAGAACAGCTCAAAGCCTTGCGCGCGGAGGTGGATGTACTCACCCTGACAGCAACACCGATTCCACGCACGCTCGCCATGTCACTGGAGGGCTTGCGTGACTTTTCGGTCATCGCCACGGCACCACAGAAACGACTGGCGATTAAAACCTTTGTGCACAACCTGTCTGACGGCATCATCCGTGAAGCTGTCCTGCGTGAACTTAATCGTGGTGGGCAAGTGTACTTCCTGCATAACGAAGTCGACACCATCGAGAACATGCGGGAGCGATTGGCCAAACTGGTGCCGGAAGCCAGCATCGTTATTGGCCATGGTCAGATGAATGAGCGCGAGCTGGAACGGGTCATGCGCGATTTCACGCAGCAGCGTGCCAATGTGTTGCTGTGTACCACCATCATTGAAACCGGTATCGATAACCCGCACGCCAACACCATTCTGATTAACCGGGCTGACAAGTTCGGCCTCGCCCAGCTGCACCAGCTACGTGGTCGTGTCGGACGCTCCCACCATCAGGCCTATGCCTATCTGATGGTAAACGAAATGAAAGGCCTCACCAAGGCCGCAAAGCAGCGCCTGGAAGCCATCCAGATGATGGAAGAACTCGGCTCGGGTTTTTACCTGGCCATGCACGATCTGGAAATCCGTGGCGCCGGTGAGGTACTGGGTGATTCCCAATCCGGTGAAATCCAGGAAGTGGGCTTCGCCCTCTTTACCGAAATGCTCAACCGCGCCGTTAAAGCCATGAAGGCAGGTGAAACACCGGATCTCAGCCAACCTCTGGGTATTGGCACAGAGATCAACCTGCATGTGCCCGCCCTGCTACCGGATGCCTATTGCCCGGATGTACACGAACGCCTCAACCTGTATAAGCGGCTGGCCAATAGTGACGATGCGGAAGAGTTAACGCTGATGCAGGAGGAGCTGATTGATCGGTTCGGCAGTCTGCCCCCGCAAGCAGAATCCTTGATGGCAACGCACCAGGTTAGATTGCAGGCCAAGTACTGGGGCATGACCAAAGTCGATATGTCACAGGACCAGATTGTGATCCAGTTCGGACCACAGACACCGGCAGACCCCATGACTATGCTCTGGCTTATCCAGAACCGTCGCGACCTGAAACTGGCCGGTCAGGATAGAATAATCCTTTCACGTCATATGCCTTCTTGGTCGTTGCGCATCCAGGCCTTCCGCGAGCTTTGCAGTGCGCTGGAAAAGCCACCCGCCGCACTCGCCAAAGCCAGCAACAAGAACAAATAGTTAAATAACGCACCACCGGAAACGCTTATCATGACCCAGAGCACCCAACAGCCGATTAGCAACCTGCATATTGCGGCTTTTGATCCGATGCCAACGCCCGAGGCGATACAGCAGCAACTGCCGCTCAGCGCAAAAGCTGCCCAGACTGTGGCCGAGAGCCGTGCTGCGCTCATCGATATTCTCGAGCACCGCGATCCACGTCCATTTGTCGTGTTTGGCCCCTGCTCAATTCATGATCCGGTCGCCGGACTGGATTACGCCCGTCGCCTCAAAGCGCTGGCCGACGAAGTATCGGATGCGCTGATGATCGTGATGCGTGTTTATTTTGAAAAACCACGCACCACTGTTGGCTGGAAAGGCTATATCAACGACCCGGACATGGACGATTCCTTCAAGGTCGATGCCGGCATGGCCAAGGCGCGCGAATTCCTGCTCGCCGTCAACGAGCTCGGCCTTCCCGCCGGTACCGAAGCACTCGACCCGATTTCACCGCAGTATCTGGGTGATCTCATCGCCTGGAACGCCATTGGTGCACGTACCACTGAATCACAAACCCACCGTGAAATGTCTTCGGGGCTATCAACGCCGGTTGGCTTCAAGAACGGCACCAATGGTGATCTCAGCATCGCCATCAACGCTATTCTTTCGGCGAGCCGACCTCATAGCTTCCTCGGTATCAACGGCGATGGCCGCGTTGCCATCGTGCGCACCAAAGGCAACCCGTATGGTCACATCGTTCTGCGCGGTGGTGATGGTCGACCAAACTACGACACCGTTTCGGTGACCCTGGCAGAAAACGCCATGACCAAAGCCAAACTGCTCCCGAATGTCATCGTCGATTGTTCACACGCCAACAGTAACAAGAATCCCGAACTGCAACCTCTGGTCATGGCCGATGTGATTGGTCAGATCGTCGCCGGCAACAAAAACATCACCGGCCTCATGATTGAATCTAACCTGGTGGCAGGTAATCAGCCAATTCTGGCCGACCGCAGTCAGATGACCTATGGCTGCTCGGTCACCGATGGCTGCGTCAACTGGGACACCACCGAACAGATGATCCGTGATGCCGCAGAACGCCTGCGCCCCATTATTGCTAACCGCAAAGGCTAAGCGTTATGTTTGATCTGGTTGTTTATGGTGGCCCGGTACCTACCTACCTGATTGAAGCCATTCAATCAGCACTCAAGCCTGCCGATGTAAAACCACAGGGCATGCAGGCAGTACGCTTCACCGGAATAACAAACCAAGAGCTGCCAGAATCCCTGCGTCAGAGTCTGCACAACGAGCAACTGGACTGGGGAGTGGTTGCTGCAGGTCGCACGCTTAAGGACTTTAAACTGGTGGTGTTCGATATGGACTCCACCCTGATCAATATCGAATGCATTGATGAACTGGCTGACTTTGCCGGTCGTAAAGCGGAAGTCTCAGCCATTACCGAAGCAGCCATGCGGGGCGAACTGGATTACCGCGAAAGCCTGCAGAAACGTGTGGCGATTCTTGAAGGCTTGAGCGCCAAAGTGCTGGCACGTGTCTTTTCCGAGCGCCTGCTGCTGAACCCGGGTGCCCGGGAGCTTCTCGAAGCACTACAGGCGGCTGATGTCCATACTGCGCTGCTTTCAGGTGGGTTTACCTACTTCACCGAGCGCCTGCGTATCGAGCTGGGTCTCGACTTTGCCACATCGAATGAACTTGAAATTGTCAGCGGTAAACTCACTGGCAAGGTCGTTGGCGACATCGTTGACGCAGAGGCCAAAGCCGAAAAGCTCCTACAACTGGCTAAAGAATTCGGTCTGACTAAAGACCAGGTCATGGCGGTTGGTGATGGCGCCAACGACCTGCTCATGATGGCAGAAGCCGGTACGTCAGTGGCCTATCATGCAAAACCTGCCACACAAGCCAAAGCAACACACGCTATCAATCACGGCGGGCTAGAAAGCATACTCACCCTCTACCCTGCCGCTTGACGGTCTAGTTGGAATCTCTCAAACGCGCATTGAGTTCATCGACCACTTCAGCCCAATCGGCATCATCCTCAATTTCCTCTGCGAGAAATGTTGCCTGAGACGCAGTCCAGAAAGCGGCTTCATGTAACAGACAATGATCAGGCAGCGGCCGATGAAACGCGATAAAGGCATCAACTTCCGCCGTCTCACTGGGCAAGCCCAGTTGCTTGAACAGGCTGTTCATCGAATGAATCGGGGTTTCCATAACAACCTCCTTACTGTTCGTCGATCCAGGTCTGCTGGATCGCTTCCAATATACGCTCACCACAACGACTAGGCTCATCGTCAAACTCTGGCAGCGCCATGACCCATTGCATCAGATCCACAAAGTTAATCTTTGTCGGATCCTGATCCGGGTGCGCCTCAATCAGCGCCTCGGCAATGTCCAGCGTATCAGTCCACTTAAGCCCCATGATTAGCGTTTCCCTTCACGCGTCATATTGATCGAATACTTGGGAATTTCAACCACCATCGGCGTTTCGGCAACAATGGCCTGACAGGACAAACGCGATTCAGGCTCTAGACCCCAGGCCTTATCCAGCAAATCTTCTTCAAGTTCTTCTGGTTCATTGAGTGAGTTATACCCCTCGCGTACGATCACATGGCAGGTGGTGCAGGCGCAAGAACACTCGCAGGCATGCTCGATTTCAATACCATTATTGAGTAGCACTTCACAGATCGACTCGCCCACAGGGGCTTCAAGAACCGCACCCTCCGGGCAATATTCTGCGTGCGGCAAGATAATCATTTGTGTCATTTTTTGTCCTTAACCGGTGCATTGGCTGCTAGGTGCAGATCCTGAATAGCCTCTTCCACCGAATCAATCGATTTACCGGCGAGCGCCCGGTTAACTGCCTGGTTCATACGTCGACCGGCAAATTCTTTACACTCTGCATCCAGATCATCCATGGCGATCGTAATCTGCCGCCGATTGCCCGACAGGCTGGCGGTTTGCAATTTAACAA
>JBPCSW010000259.1:0-2676 GCA_051006675.1 Fluviibacter sp. | reverse complement strand
GCCGATCCAGCGCACAAGGCTGTGCAGCGCACGGGCGTAGGCCACGGCCTCGGCCGATGAGCGCATGTCGGGTTCAGAAACGATTTCGAGCAATGGTGTGCCGGCGCGATTAAGGTCGACACCGGTGCGACCGTGGAAGTCTTCGTGCAGCGATTTGCCGGCATCTTCTTCCATATGGGCGCGGGTGAGGTTAACAACTTTTTCTGTAGCGCTATCACCGGTGCCTAGTTGCAGCACGATCTTGCCGCCCACGACAACGGGGTTGTCAAATTGGCTGATCTGGTAGCCCTTAGGCAGATCGGGATAGAAATAGTTTTTGCGGGCAAAGATGGAGTGTTGATCGATCTTGGCGCCAACGGCCAGACCAAAGCGGATAGCACAGCCAACGGCTTCGCGATTCACGACGGGCAGCACGCCCGGCATGGCCAGGTCGATCAGGCTGGTTTGCACATTCGGCTCGGCGCCGAAGGCGGTGGAGGCCCCCGAAAAGATTTTCGATTGGGTGGCGAGTTGGGCATGCGTTTCGATGCCGATAACAACTTCCCAGGTCATACGCTTCTCTCTGTATTCGGTGGGTTAATCAGGCGAAGGCGGTCGGCATGCGACGATGCCAGTCGGTGACTTGCTGATATTGGTGTGCGACGTTCAGCAGACGGTGCTCGCTGAAGTACGGGCCGATCAGTTGCATGCCGGTAGGCAGGCCATTGATTTCGCCGCAAGGGTGCGACAGCGCCGGAATGCCCGCCAGGTTAACGCCAATGGTGTAGATGTCTGACAGATACATCTGTACCGGGTCGGCCGATTTTTCGCCGAACTTGAAGGCGGCACCCGGTGTGGTTGGGCTGGCGATGACATCACACTGCTTGAAAGCGGCATCGAAATCGTTGGCGATCAGACGGCGAATACGCTGTGCCTGCAGGTAGTAGGCATCGTAGTAGCCGTGCGACAGCACATAGGTACCAATCAGAATGCGGCGTTTTACTTCTTCACCAAAACCTTGGGCACGCGATTTGGCGTACATGTCGTTGAGGTCGCCGTACTCCGGAGCGCGATAGCCATAACGAACACCATCGAAGCGCGAGAGATTCGAGCTGGCTTCGGCCGGGGCGATGACGTAATAGGCAGATACCGATTGACCGATGGAGGGCAGTGATACCTCAACCGTTTCGGCACCGAGTTTGCGGTATTCAACCAGCGCGGCTTCGATAGCAGCCATGGTGGCAGCGTCGCCGTCGGCACCAAAAAACTCTTTGGGCAGGCCTATGCGTAAGCCTTTGAGTGGCTGATCCAGCGAACGAGTGTAGTCTTCGTTATCGCGTTCGAGGCTGGTGGAATCCTTGGCATCAAAACCGGCAAAGGCGTTGAGCAACAGGCCACAGTCTTCTGCCGAGGCGGCCATCGGGCCAGCCTGATCCAGCGACGAGGCAAAAGCGATCATGCCCCAGCGCGACACGGTGCCGTAAGACGGTTTTAAACCCGTCAGGCCACATAGTGCTGCCGGTTGGCGAATCGAGCCGCCGGTGTCGGTGCCGGTAGCGGCGGGTGCCAGGCGTGCGGCTACCGCAGCGGCCGAACCACCGGAAGAGCCGCCGGGAACACGGTCGGTATCCCAGGGGTTGCGTACCGGTCCGTAATAAGAGGTTTCGTTCGACGAGCCCATGGCAAATTCGTCCATGTTGACCTTGCCCAGCGGTACCAGACCTGCCTGGTTGCAGCGTTCAATCACGGTGGCGTTGTACGGGGCGATGAAATTTTCCAGCATGCGCGAACCGCAGGTGGTACGCCAGCCGTCCTGACAGAAGATGTCTTTATGGGCGATGGGCACGCCGGTGAGTGGGCCGGCATGGCCAGCGGCGCGGGCGGCATCAGCGGCTTTGGCAGCGGCGCGGGATTTCTCTTCGTCAACGGTCACAAAAGCGTTAATCAGCGGGTTGTGCTGGGCGATACGACCTAAAAAGAGATCGGTAAGCTCCAGGCTGGAAACCTGCTTGGCGGCCAGTGCGGCGGATAGTTCTTTGAGGCTGGCGTTAATCATTCGATCACCTTTGGCACAAGGAATAGGCCCGCTTCGGCTTCGGGTGCCAGCGCCAGGCAACGATCTCGCTGCTCTAGGCTGCCTTCGGTAACAGCATCCGTGCGCAGTCGTTGCGCCACATCACAGGCATGGGCCATGGGGGCGATGCCATCGGTATTAACCTGGCGCATGTCGGCGATCATGCCAAAAATGTTGTCTAGATGGCCCAAGGTAGCCGAAACTTGCTCGTTATTGAGCTCAATCCGGGCCAATTTGGCCAGTCTTTGTACGTCTTCAGGGGTAAAAGCCATGATAAAAGTCAGCAGGTGCCGTCGGTAAGCGTGAAAATATGCCTAGACCACCTGAAAGGTGGGTCGAGGAGGCGAAATCGGGTCGCCCAACCCGGGGATATGCTTGAGGCATTTCTTGGAATATCCCCTTGAATTTGCGGTATTATACGCGGTTTGGTCAGGGTTCAGTTCTGAAGCCCTGCTGCACTGCAGCGCGAATGACAGATTCTGCGCGCATGCCCTCATTTTAGATTTGGAGTGTTTCATGTTCGGACTGTTTCGCGGAATGTTTTCCAACGACCTGGCAATTGACCTGGGTACGGCTAATACGCTGATCTATGCGCGTGGCAAGGGCATCGTGCTGGATGAGCC
>JBPCSW010000258.1:0-7017 GCA_051006675.1 Fluviibacter sp. | reverse complement strand
GTTCGGCTGGATTGGCCTTATCGCATTTTTTGGTCACGTATTCCCCGTGACCCTGGGCTTCAAAGGCGGCAAAGGCGTATCAACCTCGGCCGGTGTTTTACTCGCACTGTATTGGCCACTCGGACTCGCCACGCTCGGCACCTGGCTATTCATGGCGGTGACCTTCCGCTATTCATCCCTGTCTGCCATTACCGCCGCTTTGATGACGCCTGTTTTTGCGGTACTAATGGGGCTACCTACCCCGGTGATTGTGCCGATTAGCCTGATGGTCGCTATTTTGCTCTTCAAACACGCTGGCAATCTGCGTCGCTTATTGGCCGGTCAGGAGAGCAAAATAGGTAGCAAGAAAAAGGCTTAGGCGTCTCTTATACGTCAATCAGCGGCCAGCGTGGCTTAATCGAAAACCCGCCCGCTGTTTTAGGAGTGGCACCACCCACCAACCGTAACAAGCCAGCCAGCGCAATCATCGCGCCATTGTCTGTACACAAAGCCAATTCCGGGAAGTACACGTCGGCCTTGCGTCGTTTACAAGCCGTAACCAGCGTTTCACGCAGATGACGATTGGCGCCAACGCCGCCCGCCACAACAAGGCAAGACAACCCGGTTTGCTTGAGCGCCTGCACAGACTTTGCCACCAGCACATCAATAATTGCCTGTTCAACTGCCGCCGCTAAGGCAGCGCGCAGGGCATCGCTCAACTCGCCCGCGGCCGTTTCTGCTTTAACTTTAGTAAGCACTGCCGTTTTTAAGCCGGCAGAGCTGAATTCCAGATCACCTGAGTGCAACATCGGGCGCGGCAGCTTAATTTCGGCCACCAACGCAGGATCTGCCGTTTCCGCTAGTTTCGACAATGCCGGGCCACCGGGATAACCCAACCCCAGCAACTTGGCTGTTTTATCAAAGGCCTCACCTGCGGCATCATCCAGCGTTTCGCCCAGCAACTCATATTCGCCCACCTTGGTGACGCGCATGAGCTGTGTATGCCCACCGGATACCAGCAAAGCCACAAACGGAAACTCGGGTGGCGCCGATGCCAACAACGGGGACAGCAGATGCCCTTCCAGATGGTGCACCGGCAATACCGGCTTATCGAGCGCAAAGGCCAGCGCTTCGGCAAACGCACTGCCTACCAGCAAGGCACCGGCTAACCCCGGCCCGGAGGTATAGGCAATCGCGTCTATATCGGCCAGCGGCATGTTCGCTTCGGTTAGCGCCTGACGCAGCAATGGCACAACCCGCCGGATGTGATCTCGAGAGGCCAGCTCCGGCACCACGCCACCATAGGCGGCATGCATCGCCACTTGAGTATGCAGCGCCTGCCCTAACAATCGAGGGGCGCCACTGATGGCATCTAGCGTCACCAACGCCACGCCGGTTTCATCACAGGAGGATTCAACCCCTAGAACGACAGGCGGTTTGCGTGGATTAGAAACGGGTTGATTCATGGGGCATTATTGTAACGACTTCAGACTCATTGACAGGAATATTTGGAATTTTCGGGGTTTTGTCGTAGACTAGTCAGTTCTACAGATTTCATCCCCTGATCGGGCACCTGTTTTAGCCGGATCAGCACTCAAAATAATTGGAGTTGATTGAATGCCTAGCGTTCGCGTAAAAGAAAACGAGCCGTTCGAAGTCGCCATGCGCCGCTTCAAGCGCACAGTCGAAAAAACTGGTCTGCTGACCGAGCTGCGTGCCCGTGAGTTCTACGAAAAGCCAACAGCTGAGCGTAAGCGCAAGCTGGCAGCTGCTGTAAAGCGTCTGCACAAGCGTCTGCGCAGCCAACAGCTGCCACGCAAGCTCTACTAATTACAGAGCTTTCGCAAGAATCAGGCAAAGCCGCCGGTTACCCCGGCGGCTTTTGCCGTTTTAATACCCTCTCCTGATTGAGCCCCTCATGACAACGACCAGCCTCAAAGACCGCATCCAGGACGACATGAAAGCCGCCATGAAGGCGCGCGAAACCGAGCGCCTCAACGCTATCCGCCTACTGATGGCCGCGATTAAGCAGCGCGAAATCGATGAACGCATCACGCTGGATGACGCCGCTGTGGCTGCCGTCATCGACAAACTCATCAAGCAGCGCCGCGACAGCATCAATCAATACGAACAAGCCGGTCGTGAAGATCTCGCCGCAGCGGAGCGTGCCGAAATCGACGTACTCACCCCTTACCAGCCAGCACAACTGTCAGCAGAAGAAGTGGATGCCGCCGTTAAAGCCGCGATCAGCCAGACGGGCGCCGCAGGCCCTGCCGACATGGGCAAAGTCATGGGCATTCTGAAGCCACAACTCGCTGGCAAGACCGATCTTGCCGCTGTGTCGCAACGCGTAAAAGCTGCGCTTCAGGGCTAAAGACACCAACCGGGGACTGCGATGATTCCGGAATCCTTTATCCAGGAGCTGCTTGCCCGTACGGATATCGTCGAAATCATCGACCGCGTGGTGCCGCTTAAAAAAGCCGGTGCCAATTACGCGGCCTGCTGCCCATTTCACAAAGAGAAGTCCCCTTCATTTACCGTTAGCCCCAGCAAGCAGTTCTACCATTGCTTCGGCTGCGGTGCCCACGGTACGGCTATTGGCTTCCTGATGGAGCACCAGGGGCTCAGCTTCCCTGATGCCATTGAAGATCTGGCACGCCATTGCGGTTTAACCGTGCCGCAGGAAGACAACGACAAGGCCTTCCGCAAATCGTCTACCGCCAGCGAAGAAGGTCCTTCGCTGCTAGAGGTCATGCTCAAGGCGCACAAGTTCTACCGGGATGAACTTAAAAAGTCCCCGCGTGCCATCAACTACCTCAAGGGCCGCGGGCTTACCGGTGAAATTGCCGCCCGCTTTGGCATTGGCTACGCACCGGATGGCTGGCAGAACCTGCGGCCTGGCTTTCCCGAATATGACACCCCCGGTTTTCAGTCGTTGCTTAAAGCCGGCCTGGTGATTGAGAACGAACAGAAACGTCGCTACGACCGTTTTCGTGATCGGGTCATGTTTCCGATCCTTGACCAGAAGGGCCAAGTGATTGCCTTTGGTGGGCGCATTCTGGATCAGGGCGAACCCAAATACCTGAACTCACCGGAAACACCCCTTTTTGAAAAAGGCCGTGAAGTGTTCGGCTTGCCACAGGCACGCGAAGCTTGTCGGCAAACGGACACCGTTATCGTTGTGGAAGGCTACATGGATGTCGTGGCGCTGGCGCAACACGGCATCGGCAATGCAGTCGCCACACTCGGCACGGCAACCACTACCACACACGCACGCAAACTGTTGCGTATGGTCGACCGGGTGGTCTTCTGTTTTGATGGAGACGCCGCCGGCCGCAAAGCCGCCTGGCGTGCTTTGGAAAACAGCCTCGAAGCACTGGCCGAACAGAAAGTGCTCGCGTTTGCCTTCCTCCCGCCAGAGCACGACCCCGATAGCTACGTGCGAGACCTGGGCAAAGAGGCATTCCAGGCCGCCATCGATAGAGCGACACCGCTTTCGGAATTTCTACTGCAGACGCTGACGAGCCATGTCGATCTGACAAGTGCAGAAGGCCGCGCCAAACTGCTAGGCGAAGCCAAGCCCCTGCTCCAGAAAATTCCGACACCCATGCTGCGTTTGCAGATTGTTAAACAGCTGGCTGAAAAAACCGGGCTGCAGCCGAGTGAAGTAGAGCGCGGCTGCGAACTATCACGCCAGGCTGCCCCGCAAAGCAGCGCCCCTGCCCGCGCGCCAAGGCATGCGCCATCGATTCTGCGGCGCCTATTGCGCGTTCTGGTGCAGGCACCTGACCTTACCAGCACCATTAAACCTGCGTTGCTCGCAACATTGCCGAGCAACGATCCCTTGGCAGCCAGTTTGAATCGGCTCGTGCCGCACCTCGCATCCAATCCGCAGCCCTCTGAACTCCTTGAACGCCTTCGCGGCTCTGAAGACGCCCCCTTGTTGGCTGAAATTTTTGCCAGTTTGCTCAGCGAACCCCTTGAAAAAGAAGCCCTGGGCGCAGAACTAGAAGGCATCGTGGCTCAGATGGAACGCGACCAGCTAGATATCGAGCTGTCTGGCCTGCAACAGGCAGCACAGCGCGGCTCACTGAGCGCCCCGGAAAAGGCACGCTATGCAGAGCTCCTGCAAACCCTGCAACAGCTGGGCAGAACAGGGCGCCGACGCTGATCTGGCACGGATCTTGCCTAGAAAATAGGCTAATTTTCGTGTATAATTAAAGGTTTACTGTATTTCTACTTGACTTAAGAGGTTGCGTATTTTGTCGAACTGGAAACTGACTCTTCGCCCTCATGTTCAACCCTCGCGTCGCAAAGATGCTACGGATGCTGCTATGGCCACTAAACCCAAGACTGCTGCAAAGAAAACCGCCAAACCTGTCGCCAAGAGCGCGCCAGCCAAAAAAGTTGCGGTTAAAGCCAGCAAACCCGTGGCCAAGCCTGTGAGCAAATCTGTCGCGAAGGTGCCAGTAAAAAAAGCCCCTGCCAAGGTAGCGACGGCCAAAAAGCCGCTCGCCAAACCTGCTGCTAAAACAACTAAACCCGCCGCCAAGCCTGTTGCCAAAAAGGCCCCGGCGAAAGCGGCTGCACCCAAGAAAACTGTGACCAAAGCGACGACAACAAAAACGACCAAGCCGGCCACCAAGAGCAAAGCACCTGTAAAAACTGCTGCCAAGCCGACACCTAAGAAACCTGTTACTAAAGCACCGGCAAAAGTTGCCGCAAAACCTGTAGTAAAAAAAGCGGCTGCTAGCAAGCCTGTTAACAAAACCGTTGCCAAGGCTCCTGCTAAAGCTCCAGCCAAAGCCGTTGCAAAACCTGCGGTAACCAAGGCTGCTACGCCTGCCAAAGCCCCAGCGAAAGCGCCGGTTAAAGCAGCGCCACCCGCCAAGTCCGAACCTGCGAAGCAAGTCGTAGTAGAAGCCAAGCCCGCACCTGTATCAGCCCCTGTCGTTGAAGAAGTGGCCACCGGCAAAGGCAAAGGCAAAGCCAAGGGTAAAGACAGCAAGCGCCTGCTGGGCTCAACGGCCGTACAGCAAATTTCGCCGGAAGAGCGCAAAGCCCGCATCACTGCCCTAATCAAGATGGGTAAAGAGCGTGGCTATCTGACGCACGCCGAAATTAATGACCACCTGCCCGACACCGTGATGGAAGCCGAGCAGGTTGAAGCCATGATCACCACCTTCAATGACATGGGCATTCGCGTATTCGACGAAGCCCCTGCCGCTGAAGACATGCTGATGACCGATGCAGCTGCACCGGTTGCCGATGACGAAGCTGTTGAAGAACAAGCTGAGCAAGCACTGGCAACAGTTGATGCCGAATTTGGCCGTACGACCGATCCGGTTCGCATGTACATGCGTGAAATGGGTACCGTCGAGCTGCTAACGCGCGAAGGCGAAATCGTTATCGCCAAAAAGATCGAAGGCGGTCTGCGCGATATGGTTCAAGCCATTAGCGCCTGCCCGATCGTCGTTACCGAAATCATCGACATGGCCAAGAAAGTTGCCGTCGATGAAATGAAGATCGACGAACTGGTCGATGGACTGGTTGATCTGGAAGCTGAACAGCAGATGGTTGCCGCCGCAGCGGCAGCCGCTGCAGCTGCAGCCGCCGAAGATGAAGAAGACGAGGACGAAGACGCTGAAGAAGAAGACAGCGGCGAAGCCAAAGCGGCAGCTACGGCTGCGTCTCTCGCCAAACTGAAAGAAGCTGCGCTAGAGCGTTTCGCAAAAATCGAAGCCCTGCACAGCAAGGAACTCAAGGCGCTTAAAGCCAAGGGCACGACAGATCCTAACTATCAGCGCGCCCGCAAACAGATTACGGAAGAACTGCTCAACATCCGCTTCAACTCGCGCACCATTGAAAAACTGTGTGACCGTGTTCGTGCGCTGATGGATCAGATTCGCCGTGCTGAACGCACTATTCTGGCGATCTGTGTCGACAAGTGCGACATGCCACGCGACCATTTCATCAAGACGTTCCCACCGAACATCGTGAATCTGAAGTGGATCGAGAAAGAAGTTGCTAGCGCACCGAAACATACCCAAGGCATTCTCGAGCGCAACATCCCTGCCGTGCACGAATGGCAGAAGAAACTGATCGCCATGGAAGAGAGCCTCGGCATCACACTGGCCGAAGTGCGCGAGATCAACAAGCAAATGACCAAGGGCGAGCGTCACGCACGTGCTGCCAAGAAGGAAATGACCGAAGCCAACCTGCGCCTGGTTATCTCCATCGCCAAGAAGTACACTAACCGCGGTCTGCAATTCCTGGATCTCATCCAGGAAGGCAACATCGGCCTGATGAAGGCCGTAGACAAGTTCGAATACCGACGCGGTTACAAGTTCTCGACCTACGCCACCTGGTGGATTCGCCAGGCCATCACGCGTTCTATCGCTGACCAGGCGCGCACCATTCGTATCCCGGTGCATATGATCGAAACCATCAACAAGATGAATCGTATCTCGCGTCAGATTCTGCAGGAAACCGGTTTCGAACCGGATCCAGCGACCCTGGCCATCAAAATGGAAATGCCGGAAGACAAGATCCGCAAGATCCTGAAGATCGCCAAGGAGCCAATCTCGATGGAAACACCGATTGGCGACGACGACGATTCGCATCTGGGCGACTTCATCGAAGACCAGGCCACCTTGTCGCCACTGGAAGCCGCGCTGAACGCCAGCCTGCATACCGTGACCAAGGACATCCTGGACAGCCTGACGCAAAGGTAAGCCTAGGTTCTGCGTATGCGCTTCGGTATCGAAATGAATACCGACCACACGCTGGAAGAAGTAGGCAAACAGTTTGACGTTACGCGTGAGCGTATCCGTCAGATCGAAGCCAAGGCACTGCGTAAGCTGCGCCACCCTTCCCGTTCGGACAAGCTGCGCAGCTTCGTTGATACCAACAACTAAAGCTTAACCGGGCCTCTAGCTCATGCCTGGTTAGAGCAGCGGACTCATAATCCGTTGGTGCCGAGTTCGACTCTCGGGGGGCCCACCAACTCCAGAAAGGACAGCTTAGGCTGTCCTTTCT